>CAUJJC010000270.1 GCA_963204975.1 Verrucomicrobiota bacterium
CATCAATGTCACTGCCATTGAGTTTTTGACGAATGCCCAGTGCTTTCTCGTGCATTGACTGGGCACGGTCCACATCGAGACTGGCGTAGTAGAGCACGCCGAGATTGTTATATACGCTGGCGACCTTGGCATTCTCTTCGCCGTAGAGAGCCCGGAATGAGTCGAGCGCCTCCTGGTAGTATTGCTCAGCCTTCTCCTGCTTGCGCAGGCTCTTGAAGATCATCGCGAGGTTGTTCTTGATGGTCGCCGCTTTGTCAGCGTCCTGGAAACCATGCTGCTCGCTGAGCTTGAGTGCCTTCTCATAGAACTGCGCGGCGAGATCCATCTTGCCCCACCGATCATAGAGATAGGCGAGCAAGGAATAGATGCCCGCTAGCAGTTCGTGGTCAGGTTTGCGCAGATCTTGGACTCGAAAAAGTGCCTCACGATACAGGCCCTCCGCCTTGCGGAAGTCTCCCTCCTTTTGCCGGAGATCAGCCAGAACGCTGATGTGCTCGACAAGATCTCCCGTGCGTGCCGGATCACTATATGCCATGCGCCGGGCCTCCTCGACACTGCGGGAGGCGCTGGCTATCTGACGTTCGAGCGAAATATCCATGAGGATCGTTTGATTCTAGAATTCCAGTCGAGGAGTCGGAGTGCCTGCCTTGTTGTTTTCAGCAAGGCAGGTCCGTTTCCCGTTGGAGGCACTAACTGGCGTCACGGTAAGACTTGGCGAGGTCGGCGACGGTGTCGCGGGCTTCGGCCATCTTCTCGCGAGGAACGCCTGCACCTTCATACCAGTGAGTGTAGGCGTGGTTGTCGAACATGATGTCGAACTGAGCAACGAGGCGCTCAAAAACGGCGGCAATGCCGGTGTGATTGACGAGGGCGAGACCGCTGGAAGCAAAGCCTTCGGGAGCCGTTTCAGCGACGCCGATCTTGATGCCGGTGGGCACGTAGCTGGCGAAGTTGAGGCTCTTGCGGATGCTGGCCATGTTCTCTTCGACTTCCTTGGCCTTCACATCGCCACGGAAAAGTGCGCAAGCGGAGAGATAAACTCCGTTGGCCCAGTCGATGGCGGCGGTGAAGTTGTCCTGGGAGAAAGTTTCACGGGCAAGGTCCGGGAAGTTGGAGCGCACCTGACCTTCGTTGGCGATGGCGCGCATCGGGGCAAAGGAGGCGGTGAGGAAGTGATTGCCTGGGAACGGCACGAGGTTCGTGACGAACTCGCCGAGATCGGTGTTGAGCTTGCCTGGGAAGCGGAGCGACGCGGTCACGGACGACATGATCAGCGCAACGATGTTGTTCAGATCCATGTAGTTCGGTGCCCGATGCAGCTTGCTCTTGGCAATGCGGAACAGCGCCTCGTTGTCGAGGATCACTGCGGCATCGGCATTGTCGCGAATGCGCTGGAGGGTGAGGACCGCGTTGTAGGGCTCCACGGCGGAGTCCGAGATGAGCGGAGAAGGTGCGACCGAGAAGGTGAAGATCTTCTTCTTCGGATAGGCTGAGCGCAGCCGCTCAAGGATCAAGGAGCCAAGGCCGGACCCCGAACCACCACCGATGGAGTGCGTGAGCAGGAAGCCCTGGAGGGACTTGGTCTTTTCGACAGCGGCGTCGATGACGTTCATGATCTGGTCGATCACACGCTCACCTTCGACGTTGTAACCACGAGCCCAGTTATTCGCGGCTCCAGGAATCTTGCGAACGATGCTGCCTTCATCGAAGAGTTTGGCCATCTCACCGGTTTCGATGCGGTTGATGACGCCGGGTTCGAGGTCCACAAGGACGGCGCGAGGGACGAACTTGCCGTCGCGGACCTTATGGAAGAAGACTTCCATGTTGCTGTTGGCGGAGACGGTGGAGCCGTCCTTGGGCATGCCGTTTTCGTTGAGGCCGTGCTCACGCAGGATGAGCCGCCAGTAGCGATCTGCGATTTGATTGCCACACTGGCCGACGTGAATGCTGACGATTTCTCTCATGGGATGGAAATGATGAAGTAGGAATGATGAAGATGGAAATCGTCGCGATTAGTTGCGGCGCTTGTCAACGAGGTCGCGGAGGCTGACGGTCGAACTGCTGGAGGCGTCCGACGAGGATGCTTCACGGCTGGCAGCGCGAGCGGCGACATCGGGGCTGTCCTGGATCTTGGCCTTGGCACCGGATTCCTCGGCCACCTGGTAAGACTGGATCAGTTCCTGAGCTGATGCGCGGAGAGCATTGATCTGGTCCTCGGACATGCCTTCATTGAGATACCAGTTGGCGAAGGCCTTGCGGGTCCAGAGCTTGTCGAAGTTGTGACAAATCCGATCCAGCACGCGGGCCACTTCGGTATTGTTGGCGAGCAGCACCATGCTCTTGCGATGAGCTGTGCCTGCCTGTTCGACGTAGCCAATCTTGAACGCGGTAGGAATCCAGTAGGTGAGCGGAAGCTGCTCGCGCATGGCGGCAAGTGCGGCATCGGCCTGGGGCTTGTCTTCCATGGCACCACGATAAAGAACAGCCGTGCTAAGGAAGCGACCTTCCATCGGTGAGCAGGCGGCGAAGACGTTTTCGTTGTCGAACAGGGAGCGGATCATCTCCTCGACGCCCATCTCTTCGAACTTGCTGCGATCAGGCGGCGTGAGCGGCGCGAAGGCCAGCATGAGGAAATGCAGCGATGGCTGAGGGACGAGGTTGGTCAGCATCTCGCGGAGGCTGATTTCCACCGTGAGGAAGCCGCTGAAGCGCATGGAGGCCGTGAGTCCGGCGAGGGCTTCAGTGATGAGCAGGTTGAGATCATCGACGGATGGGTTCTCGATGTTCCACTTCTTGTGCGCGAGCTGGAAGAGGGCTTCGTTGTCGAAGATCAGGCAGGCATCGGCCACACGACGGAGCGTGTTGAGGGCGAAGACCGTGTTGTAAGGCTCGGTGACCACCGAGGAGACCTGCGGCGAAGGAAGGATGGCGCAGCTAAGGATGGGGGCTTCAGGATGGCGCTCCTTGATCGACTCAATGATCAATGAACCAAGGCCAGAACCGGTGCCACCACCGAGCGCATGGATAACGATGATGCCTCCGACGTTGTCGGTCTTCTCGATCTCATTCTCGATGCGTCCCATCACTTCGGGCAGGAGCGCGCGGCCTTCTCCCAGATAGCCGACCGCAAAATTACCACCGGCACCTTCCGAGCGAGAAATGAGGCTGGCAGGATTGAAGAGCGAGCCTGAACCCGCCTTGACGGTCTCAATGACGCTTGGCTCCAGATCCACCATCACGGCGCGAGGAACGTAACTGCTCGATGTGCTCTCGCCCAGGCGTGTAAAGAACGAACTCCAGTTGCCCTTCGGATCAACGCCATTGGCGGTCTGTCCGGTGAGCGGATCAATGCCGTGCTCCTGACAAATCGTCTTCCAGAAAGATGCCGCGATCTGGTTGCCCGCCTGACCTACGGAGACAACGATTGTGTTATTGACCTTCATCATAGTGCCGCTGTGAATGCCTCGTGTTGTGTGTTTGGAGAAGTGTGATGGGGAGTGCCTTTGGTGGTGAGCCCGTGGGGCTTCAATACCAATCTCCCGCCCAGGCGATGTTGGCGACGGGAGAAAAAAAGTCTAGCGAGTCTATGGAGCGCTTTCCATGCCTATTTTCAAGAGTTGCAGCGGGTTCGTCAGGCTTTGAGCAGCGGTTTTGACAAGATCGGAGAAATAGTGCCTTAGCGAACCCCCGAGGAGTCGCGCGTGCCATCGACTAAACCCGAGCCACGGTCCTCCTGGGGCAGTGATCCTGATGGCGCTTTGAGTTCCTTTTTCAGTTCTTCAGCGGAGAGGCGGATGGCACGCCGAATTTCCTCGGGCGTTCGGGTCCGCGTGGGGGCCATGACGGGAGTCGGGCGTCCCGCGGGAGCGACGGGTTCCGTGGCACTGGCTTCCTTAGGACTGGAAACCGCAGTCGAGGGCGAGGTTGACTGCGGCGCGGGGGCTGCAAGGTCGGTCTTCGTTGACGAAGCCTCAGGCGCACCTCGGAACAGGAACCAGCCAAGGAATAGCAAGACCGTGGCAACGACGGCCCACAGCACCATGCCGGTCGAGCCACTGCTCGTTGCGGCTTTGTGCTGGGGCAGGACATTGACGCCGAGCTTCTGCGTGATCGGATTGACCAGATAACCGGGGCCTTCGGATTCGCTCCATTCAGCGTCGAAATCCGAGACCGCGCCCGCGCTTTCCATCTCTTCCATCGGCACCCTCTTCGCCCCGAGCACGGCTGCAATGCCCCGGCCCTCAGAATCCTCATGTGCCATGTGCTGCTCGAACGCCTCAATGAACTCGGTGGGCTGCGTCGCCTGACCGAACTGTTTCTGGGTGTCGAGCGCCTTGCGAAGGTAGGCGGCAAGAGCATCGGGCACCGTTTCACCGAAGGTGGGAGAACTGCCCATCTGACGTTCGCCGGTCAGCAAATACACGGCAAGACCCACGAACGAACGAGCACGGAGATCGTTGGTGGCCAAGTGCAGATCCCGTGCGGCGGCTTCGGGATGCGGCTCCACCAGCAGGGGCTCGTAAAGGCTGCGCATGGTCATGTGTGTGCGCAACTTCAGGACAAAAGGCGGCCAGGCATCAATGCGCTTGGTGATCAGCTTTTCGAACTCACGTCCCTGCAATGCCCCGCCTTTGCCTACGCGGAAAATGAGGTTGGAAGGATGTAGATCGACGCATTGCACGCCGCATTCGAGGGCTTGCTCGATACCTGCCCGCACCTGCTTGAGGATAGCGAGCACCTCAGGCGGATTGAAGCTGCCACGCTCGGCCATCAGGCGGCTCAGCGTGAACCCTGGCTCCCGCTCCTCCGTTAGGAAGGTCCACTCAGGGTTCTCCCACAGACTCAGGGAGCGCACGATGTTGGGGTGTCTATCTGGGCTGAAACGCCACATTTGCAGCGGCACCGCTTCCATCTGCGAGCGATCCACTACACGAGTGGGGGGCAGCAAATGCACGGTCACGGGCTGATTGTTTTTCACCGAGGTGGCAGCAATGGTGAAGGCGTGGTGCCTGAATTCCTCGCCACCCGCGACCTCGAAGCGGCCTTTCAATAGTTCCTCGACGGAAAGCTGCTCCAGGAGCACTTGCTGTAATTCCGACTGCGGCTGAAGCGCCTCCGTCATGGCGATGTGCTTGCGCGAATTCCGCGCCTGAAGACTGCTGACGAGCGAGCTGTAAGCCTCCTTGATGTCATCACGCAGGCGCTCGATGTTCGGCGATGCTTCGCGAGGATCGGCCAGAGCGGTTCTCAGGTGTGCCCGAAGATTGGTCGGCAAGCCGGTCAGGACGGGAAAACGATCCACACTCTGCCCGTCGTAGGTCTGCCCGGTGAGCAGCAGAAAAAGAAGGCGGCAGCACTCGCCGAACACGCGCCGCATTCCCGTCTCGTCGTTGAGTGCCTCCCGTTCGGAGAAGCCGTAGTCCACTACGCGAAGTTGGAGGAATGCGTCTTCCAGCGAGGTGACCATCGGATTGGCCACCTGCATCCGCCCCACCAAACGCGAAACACCTTGGGCTGCGACGAGGTCTTCCAGGAACTGTTGCAGCAGGCAAAACGTGGTCACGGCAGGGAGCGGACCACGGCGCGCGACATAGTCTTCGGCGAACTCACCATCGGACAAGTTGCTGGCAAAGAAGGCCACGCTGCCTTCCTCGCCCGCCGACAACACGCGCATGAAACTCGCACCGCGCACTTCGGTGGCTAGTTGCGCCCGATCCAAGGCCGAGCGCCTCTCGGACGCATCCATGGACGCGCCACCTTTGAGCACATGCAACTCGACCAGTCTCTTCGTGACCGTGTCAAACGCCAGGAATGTCACCTCATGAGATGCCCGCCGAAGCTCGACAGAGCCACCATTGGCGCTCTGCGAGATGAGGTAGTGACCAAAACGTTGTTGGGGAGGCAACATAGATACGTAGGGAGAGGCGGTGGGCGAGCGGACGCCGAGGCACCCTCATTTATCGGTGAATTCGACTCATTTTTGACAACAATTCTAAAAATGCAATGCAATTTTGCAAAAACCCAGGGTTTTCTTTGGATATTATCGAATTCACTTCTTTTCTCGTGAGCCACCAAACTTCTAATTTCACCCAGGAACTGCCACTGTTTAACTGTAATTCAGTTCGCCACCGCCGCCGAATACCCATGCTGGCAGCAACTTGGGAGCCACGCAGCTGAGCAAGTTTTCATCCCACATCTTTCCCGTATGTCGGAACCGTCAGCCAGCGTTCACACAGGCTCAATCATGAACCGGTTCATCCTCTCCGCTGCCCTCGCCCTCTGTTGCTCTCCTGCTGCTTTGGCAGCCGAACCGCCACCCAACATCGTCTTCATCATCGCCGATGACCTTGGCTGGGGTGACCTAGGCAGCTATGGACAAACAAAGATTCGCACGCCCCATCTCGACCGGATGGCAGTTGAGGGTATGCGTTTTACCCAGCATTACTCCGGCAATGCGGTCTGCGCTCCCTCACGATGCGTCCTCATGACGGGCAAGCACCCTGGGCACGCCGACATCCGGGACAATCGCGGCATGGCGAGCAACAAGATGAAGACCACCGGCGGCATTCCCGAGACTGAAGGCCAGGAACCCATCAAAGCCGAGACCGTCACCATGGCTGAAGCCCTCGCAGCTTCAGGGTATGCCACTGGCGGCTTTGGCAAATGGGGTCTAGGCGGACCGCACACGGATGGCGCGCCCTTGAAACAGGGCTTTCAGCGCTGGTTCGGCTACAATTGCCAGAGCGTGGCCCACAACTTCTACCCTGTTTATCTCTGGGATAACGACAAGACCATTGCCCTCAAGAATCTACACTTCCCTTCTCGCGACACCCTGAGACCCGATGAAGACCCGAGCAAAGCCGAGACCTACAAGCGCTTTCAGGGCACCGAATACTCCGCCGATCTCATCGCCGAGCAGGCACGCCAGTTTGTGCGCAACAACAAGGACAAGCCCTTCTTCCTCTACTGGCCCACCACCGTCCCTCACGTCTCACTTCAGGTGCCCGATGATTCACTCAAAGAATACGAAGGCCTCTGGGACGATCCGCCTTACACCGGCGGCAAAGGTTACATCCCACACTTCAAGCCCAAGGCCGCCTACGCCGCCATGATCACGCGCATGGATCGCGAGATCGGGCAGATGATGTCACTCATCAAAGAATTGGGCCTCGACGAGCGCACCATCTTTGTCTTCACCAGCGACAACGGCCCACTCAGTGGCGAGCATCAAGGCCTGGCCGGGACGGACGCCATCTTCTTCAATTCCTCGGGTGGATTTCGCAATGGCAAGGGCACGCTCTACGAGGGCGGATTTCGAGTTCCAGGGATCGTTCGCTGGTCCGGCAAGATCAAGCCAGGAGTCACCTCGGATCGTGTGACAGGTTTTGAAGACTGGCTCCCCACCCTGCTCGATCTCACAGGCCAGAAAGACAAGACCCCATCTGACATTGACGGCATCAGCTTCGCCCCCACCCTTCGTGGCAAAGCCCAGCCAGAGCGCCCTTTTCTCTTCCGTGAATTCCCCTCCTACACGGGCCAACGCTGCATTCGAGTGGGCCATTGGAAGCTCATCGAGCGCGGTCTCTCCCCAAGCAAAAACAAAAAGATCGCACTCTCGAAGGAACTCTTCGACCTCAGCACGGATCCTCACGAGGAGAGGAACGTCGCCAATCAGAACCCCGATGTCGTGGCCAAGCTGACAGCGCTCATGAAGGAGCAGCACAAACCATCAAGCGTGTTCCCCTTCGCCGCTTTGGACACTGAAAAATAGGAACCACGAGAGACTCTGCTTGTGCTTCGTTAGAGCCGACGCAAGCCATCCTCGGTCATCGGATTGGGGATCGCTTCGTCGATTTCATTGATGCGGCGAAGCGTCTCGTCATCGAGCACCAGATCCGCAGCTTTCAGACTCTCCTCGAGCTGCTCCAATGTGGTTGCGCCAATGATGGTGCTGGCCACGAAATCATGTTGCTTGCTCCATGCCACTGCGAGCGCCGTGACCGTGATGCCAAGATCGGCCGCGATGACTTGCAGGCGCTTCGTTGTCTCAATCGTTCGATCATTGAGGAACCGCCGAGCCATGCGTTTTTGCCGGTCATTGCCCGTCACCATGTATTCGCTGAAGCGCGCCCCCTTGGGCAGCGCACCATCGTTGTATTTGCCCGTCAGCACTCCCCCGCCCAGCGGTGAGTAAGGCAGCAGACTCACACCTTCCATTCGGCACACCTGCGCCAGCTCACTCTCGCAGCGTCGATTGATCAGCGAGAAATTGTTCTGCACCGTGTCGAAGCGCTTCAGCCCATGCTTCTCCGCCTCCCATAGGTTCTTCATCAAGCCCCAGGATGTCTCATTGCTGCACCCAATGGCGCGCACCTTCCCCTGATCCACCAACTCGGTCAAAGCCTCCAGCGTATCTTCCTGGCGCATCCCGTGATCTGGCCAGTGGGTCTGATACAAGTCGATGTAATCCGTCTGCAAACGTCGCAGGCTGTCCTCGCAGGCCTTGTGAATCGCCCGACGATCCAGATACGTGAACCCCTCACGCACCGGTGGACGGAACCATCCGTGCCCAGGACCCGTCACCTTCGTGGCAATGATCAGCTTCTCCCGATCAACGGACTGCAACCAACGCCCGACGATCTCCTCTGTGATGCCAAACTTCTCCGCACTGGGCGGCACTGGATACATCTCCGCCGTGTCGAAGAAGTCGATCCCCGCCTCCACCGCCCGGTCCATGATAGCAAACGACGTCTTCTCATCCGCTTGCAATCCAAACGTCATCGTGCCCATGCAGATATCCGTCACCACCAGTCCACTACGCCCAAGTCTCTTTCGCTTCATGCCGGACAGATGAACGGAGAATTCGGCGAGTCAAACCGTGAGTCCGCGCGCGCTCGGTCTGTTCAGACACATCCAGCCCCCCTCACGCTTCGCTTGCCAAATCACCTTTGGCTGGAAGCGTGGCGACGCATGAAGGGATTATCATTTGGCATCACGGCACTGGTTTGCCTCTTGGGTTCGGTCGTATCGCACGGGGCGCAGCCGGGGGCTCCCGTGGCGAAGTTTCAGCAACTTGATCCGATGCATCCGCCACCGAACTCGCAGCGCACAGCCTCAGGCGCTCCAGGATCGGGCTACTGGCAGAACACGGCGGACTATGACATCAGCGTGAAGCTCGATGACGTAAAGCGCACGATCACAGGGGATGCGACGGTGACGTATCACAATGCCTCGCCAGACACGCTATCCTACCTGTGGGTGCAATTGGATCAGAACTACATGTCGCATCAGGCAGACTCGCGTCTGGCGCCGAACACGAAGCGTGGGATCGATCCCGACAAGGTCTCGTATTCGGCTCTCGACCGTTTGCTCACTTATGAGAAGTATGACGGCACGCTTCAGATTGCGAAGCTGACAGATGCCACGGGCAAGCCGCTGCCTAACACCGTGGTGAAGACCATGATGCGCATCGACATGCCTGCACCGCTGGCTCCCGGTGCGAGCTTTGTGTTCAAGATTGCCTGGAGTTTCCCGATCAATGACTGCAAGCACCTCAATGCGCGCACGGGCTACGAGTTCTTCGAGGAGGACGGCAACTGCATCTACACCATCGCGCAGTTGTTCCCTCGCCTGGCAGCCTACACGGACTATGCGGGATGGGTGAACAAGCAGTTCCTGGGCACCGGTGAATTCACTCTAGAGTTCGGCAACTACACGGTGCGGCTCACGACGCCTGACGACCATGTGGTAGCGGCCACGGGGAGCCTGCAAAACCCGGACGAGGTGCTGTCAGCGACACAGCGTGAACGTCTGGCCAAGGCAAAAACGGAGACGCGTAAGCCCGTGTTCATCATAACGCCTGACGAGGCCAAGGCTGTCGAGAAGGGAAAGCCCAAGGGCGAGAAGACATGGGTATTCAAGGCTGATAGCGTGCGTGATTTCGCCTTCGCTTCATCACGAAAGTTCATGTGGGATGCGATGGCGGTTAAGCAGGGCAGCAAGGAGCCCGTGATGGCGATGTCGCTTTATCCGAAGGAAGCCGTGCCGCTTTGGGACAAGTATTCCACCCATGCCATCGCGCACTGCATCGAGGTTTATTCGCGCTACACCTTCGACTATCCCTATCCGGTCGCCTGGTCGGTGAATGGCCCCGTGGGGGGCATGGAGTATCCGATGATCTGCTTCAATGGTCCGCGGCCTGAGAAGGACGGCACGTA
>CAUJJC010000271.1 GCA_963204975.1 Verrucomicrobiota bacterium
TTCACGATCTCGATGACCAACGCGGCGGCCATCGTGCAGCACTGTCGCAATCAGTGCCTCGTGTCCGAGATTCCGCGCGAGGGCTTGTTCCTGATCGAGCGCTTCATCGACGAGCGCGACGAGGACTACGTGCAGTTCTTCTTCCATTCGCTGATCGGTCGCGCCGCCAACAACGCGCTCAGCCGCATCGTGGCGAATCGCGTGAAGGAAGCGGTCGGCGGCAATGCGATGGTGACCATCGACGACTACGGCTTCCTGCTCACGCTGAAGTCCTTCCAAAGCCTGGGCGCGGACGAGTGGCGCGAGTTGTTCGGCCTGGAGGGTGCCGAGCAATCCCTGCGCGCGGCGCTGGACGAGAGCGATCTGGTGAAGTGGCAGTTCCGTGGCGTGGCACAGACCGGCCTCATGATTCCGCGCAACCGACCGGGCAAGGAGCAAAAAGTCCGCCAGCTCCGCACCAGCGCCGAGGTGCTCTTTCGTGTGCTGGTCGAACACGAGCCCGATCACCCGATGCTGGTCCAAGCCGTGCGCGAGGCGACCCACACCTTCCTCGACATGCCCGGAGCACTCGACTTCCTGGCCAGGGTGCAGTCCCTCGACTGGCGGCTGGTGGAGGTGCCGGTGGTCAGCCCGTTTGCCTTCGGACTCTATGCCAGCAAAATCCGGGAGGGTCTCATGCTAGAGGACCCGGAGGAGGCGATTGAGCGGCTGTGGCAGGACTTCCAAAGGAAAACTCACAAGCCCAACGAGGCGATGTGAACAACTGTGGAAACAGGGCTCCCGGCTTGGTGGGACAAGGCTTGGAACGTGACGTGAACGTTACACGATAGTAATGTCAGGCATGACATTCTGTCTCGCTGAGGGTTATGCCGGGCAAGCGGTGATGCTGTCGCTAGGGGAATTGCGGGTGCCGTTGGGATATTCCTGCCAACAGGTCTAGAGCATCTCTTGGGAGCGCTGGAAGCCTTGATTGGCGGGCTTTCCAGCGGCAGAGGGGTGTCGCTTCGTTGTGGGGCTTGTGTTCCACGATAGGAGGCCGCGCAAGATGGCTTGCCACCGTGGAACGCTTTTGTCACCGAGCGTTGGTTTGATCGGCAGAACAGTGAGCACCTAGGTGTCGAGAGTTCTGCCCAGCGAGCGCGAACAACCTGTGAATAACCTGTGGAGAAGTCGTGGAACCCTTGTGTGACAAGATGGGAACACGCGCCTCCATCAGGATACGGCGAGATCAGTAGCTCTTCGCGAACACCACGCGGCGGGAACTGGGCTTGCCGGTGAAGAAGCACTTGCCCTCTTCGACGTATTCGTCGCCGAGCGGGATGCAGCGGATCGTGGTCTTGAATTCGGCGCTGAGCTTGTCCTCGTCTTCCGAGGTGCCAGCCCAGTGCATCAAGGCGAAGCCACCGTGGATCTCGGGCTTTTCAGCGTTCTTCGGGGTGAAGAAGGCTTTGAATTCATCGAAGGTCTCCAGCTTCTTCGTGTGCTCGTTGCGCAGCGTGAGCGCGCGGTCGAGCAGGTTGGCTTGGGCCTGCGACAGGATGTCCTCCACGTTCTGGATGAAGTCTTCCTTCGGCATCGCTTCCTTGGCCTTGGCTCCGAGGTCACGACGCCCGACCATGACGGTGCGGTTCTCGATGTCGCGCGGTCCGATCTCCACGCGCAGGGGGACGCCCTTCTTGATCCACTCCCAGTTGCGCGCGCCGCCGGGCAGGTCGCGCTTGTCCACATGCACGCGGATGGGTTCACCGGCATAGGTTTGCGAACGCAGCGTGCGGGCCAGGGCTTCGCAGGAGTCGATGACCGCCTCACGGGTGTCGGGCTTCGGCGTGACAGGAAGAATGACGATCTGCTGGGGCGCGACGCGCGGTGGCAGGATCACGCCATCATCATCAGCGTGCGCCATGATGAGCGTGCCGATCGTCCGCGTGCTGACGCCCCAGGACGTGGTCCAGGCGAGCTGCTTCTTGTTTTCGCGACCGAGGAACTCGATGCCCGCGGCCTTGGAGAAGTTCTGGCCGAGGAAGTGCGAAGTGCCAGCCTGGATGGCCTTGCGGTCCTGCACCATGGCTTCCACGGTGAAGGTGTTGAGCGCGCCGGGGAAGCGCTCGCGGGCGGTCTTCTCGCCAGCGATGACGGGCACGGCGAGGAAGTCGCGCAGGAAGGTCTCATACACCTTGTGCATGAGCTTGGTTTCCTCCATCGCCTCTTCGGCGGTCTCGTGCGCCGTGTGGCCTTCCTGCCAGAGGAACTCAGCGGTGCGCAGGAACAGACGCGGACGCATCTCCCAGCGCATGACGTTGGCCCACTGATTGATCAGCAGCGGCAGGTCGCGATAGCTCTCCACCCAGCGGGCGAAGGCGGCACCGATGATGGTCTCGCTGGTGGGGCGAATGACATAGGGCTCGGCGAGTTCGCCGGTGGGGATCATCTTGGTCGTGCCGTCGGGCTGCTTCTGCGCCTCCAGGCGATGATGGGTGACGACCGCGCATTCCGTGGCGAAGCCTTCCGCGTGCTGCGCTTCCTTTTCGAGGTAGCTCAGCGGGATGAGCAGCGGGAAGTAGGCGTTGCTGTGGCCGGTCTCCTTGAACCGCGCATCAAGGTAGCGCTGGATGTTTTCCCAGATGCCGTAGCCCCAGGGCTTGATCACCATGCAGCCGCGCACCTCGCTGTTCTCGGCGAGATCGGCGGCACGCACGACCTGCTGATACCATTCAGGGAAATCTTCTTCGCGGCGGGGAGAGATGGCGGATTGGGGGGCGCTCATGAGGGATACGGGGTTGGGGCGCGCATGGTAGAGGCGATGAGGCGGGGGTCAAATGGTGGATGCTGCGACGAGTGGTCCGCGAATGACCTCGAAGAGGTGCCTGTCGAGGCATTGGCGATCATTTGCGTGCCCTAGGCTTCGGCAGGTCATTGCGGATTGATGACAAAACGTGCCTGCGGCCACACGTAGTAGGCGGCACTCTCGCATTTCATGGGCACGCCACTCTTCCGACCAGCCATGGACCGCCGGGCCTTCATCACGGCCTCGACGATGGGGCTGACGTCGCTGGGTTTCGGAGCCAAGGCGCGAGCCTCGGGCAGTGCCATGTTTCCGAGTCCCGTCTCGGCCAAGCCCGCGAAATCGACGGTGCTATTCTTCCTCTGCGGTGGGTCGTCGCACATCGACATGTGGGACATGAAGCCCGAGGCCCCCATGGAGTATCGCGGCGAGTTCAAGCCCATCCGCACCACGGGCGAGGACATCCGCCTGTGCGAGCATCTGCCCTTGCTCGCGAAGCAGGCGCATCGCTTCGCGCTCGTTCACGGCGTCACGGATGGTGGCCGCGCCACGGGCGATCATCACGCGGGTTACTATTACAATCTCACCGGTCACGCCCCCGATCCCACCTTCAAGCAGCAAGGCAATGACCGCCGCCCTTACCCGGAGGACTGGCCATACATGGGCTCCGTGATCGCCTCGAAGCGTGCGCGGCATCCATCCTTGCCCCAGCTCATCACCTTGCCCCACAAGCCGAGCAGGTTGCCCTTCACCCGCCCAGGTCAATTCGCCGGACGCATCGGCATGGAGCACGATCCGTTCTTCCTCAACGGCAGCTTCGATGAGCCGCTGAAGTTCGACTCGCCCACCATCTCGCTCGGTGGTGCGATGACCGCCGAACGACTTCGTGATCGCCAATCCCTGCTCCAGGCCCTCAATGAATCGCGGCACGACCTCGATCACGAACTGCAAGTGCAGGGCCTCATGAAGCAGCAGGAGCGCGCCTTCCAGATGCTCTCCTCCAGCTCCACCGCCTCCGCCTTTGATCTCAAGGCCGAGTCCCCGGCGTTGCTCGAGCGCTATGGCCATCACATCAATGCCACCAGCCTCGTCATGGCACGTCGTCTCGTGGAGGCAGGTGTGCCCTTCGTCACCGTGTTCTGGAAGGAAGACGAGAGCACCGCGAAGCAATGCAAGAGCGCTGGCGGCTGGGACACGCACGGCGACAATTTTAATTGTCTGAAGAAGTATCTCCTGCCCAAGTTTGATCAGGCCTTCTCCGCCTTCCTCGACGATATGGCCTCGCGCGGTCTCCTGGATGAAACGCTCGTCCTCGTCACCAGCGAGATGGGCCGCACCCCCAAGATCGGCGACCGTCGCTCCGGCGGCGTCGCAGGCGCAGGTCGCGACCACTGGACCGCCTGCATGAGTGTGCTCATGGCCGGAGCCGGCATTCGCGGCGGCCAGGCCATCGGCGAAACCGACGCCAAAGCCGAGCTGCCCAAGGACCGCCCCATCTATCCTGAAGACATCACCAAGACCGTCTATTACGCCATGGGCATCAACGACCTCGGAGCCAAAGACAAGGTCGGACGCACCTACAACCTCCTCGAAGAAGGCAAGGTGCTGACGGAGTTGTTTGGGTGAGGCTTCGGGCGAGCGGGTGGATTTTCTGGAGCCTGGTGAGGATTGGTCTCGCCTTTCCTTATAATTTGCCGCTAGATTCCGAGCACTGCTGAACCGATAACGACTGCAAATATGCCGCTGAACTCGCTGCCATCTGCCTCTACCTCTTCCAGGAGGATTTACACATCAAGAACCTTTGACGCCCAGTGGCGCGCTTGGTTAGGGCTGGTCTTTTTTGGTATCGTGAGCGGGTTGGCAATGACGTGCTCGGCACTGCCTCTGGCTGGCACTAAATCCATCGGCCCTTCCGGCGACTATACGTCCGTGGGGACAGCACTTGCAGATGTCCAGGCTCAGGGCCTTTCAGGTGCCTTGGTGCTTGAACTTCAAGCAAACTACGATTGCAGCGTGGAGAGCTTCCCTTTGACCTTCGGCAACCTAGCCACTTCGGCGAGTAACACACTCACGCTGAGACCTCAATTGGGTGCGACAGGCTTGGTAATTACCAGTGGCGACACGAGTGCTGCGACGATTGATTTGAACGGCACAGCGTATGTGACGATTGATGGGAGGCCTGGGGGCTTGGGCGATGTTGGTCAGCTTACCATCAAGAACACCAATGCATCGGGAGTGGCGTTACGATTCATCAATGGGTCAGCCCATTGTTCAGTTCGATATGCATCCCTTCGAGGAGTCAATACCAGTCCAACCAGTGGCGTAGTTGTCTTTGGCTCTACGACAGGGATAGCAGGGTGCTGGGTAATTTACGTCGATCACTGCGATATCGGAGACATTGCTGGTCTCGGCACTCCCACCAATGGCGTTTATGCCCTTGGGAACGCGACCGACCGCGAACTAAACAACACGATTGTCACCATATCGAACAACAACATTTTCAACTTCCATTCCTCCGCTGACGATACCGAGGTCTGTGGCGTGCGGATCGATTCTGGAAACACGGCTTTCTTTATCAGCGAGAACCACTT
>CAUJJC010000272.1 GCA_963204975.1 Verrucomicrobiota bacterium
ACTGATCGGGGGCACCTACTTCACTCACACCAATCTGACCAAGCCCGCGTGGCAAGGCGTGCTCTTCCAGAAGGGCACCAACAAAGCAGGCTACGGCTACTTCATGACGACCTCACCCAAAGTGATGGACGGCACCGGCCAGAGCGGCGCGGTCAAACTGCTCGCTAGGTAGTTGAGGATTTCGCACACTCCACAGCACGCTGCTGGAGCGCTTGGGCCAGACGCTTCGTGACGTCGTGACGGATACCACCTGCACGCAATTGTTTGTGAACATCGCTAGCAGCATCGGGAATGGATTGGGCGAGATGGCGCAGGCGATCAATGAGGGCTGACTCGTCGTAGCGGAGTTCAGCCGCTGCCTTCCTCCACTCACGAAGCGTCATTTCACGGAGCTTGTATTTGCCTCCGATCTTCATCGCCAGCGTGGCCTGCCGAGGATGAACTTGTTGTGGATAAGGCAGCGCACTGGACAAATCGTAGAGCGGAGCCAGACGCACTCGCCCGCCTGAGCCGATGAGGAAGGCGTAGTTTTTCGCGTGCGCATCGGTGCCCATGACGAGCCAGTTAAAGATGAGCGCATCAACGAAGCGCGCCGCATCTTCGTCGCGTGCTCCAGAATGCCGCCGGATAAGGTTCATGATCTCTGTCGCCGATGGACCGCCTTGGTTCTGATACTTCTGCTGCGGCATCCTTGCCATCGCCTGGCACATATCTTCCTGATGAATACGCAGCACGCGTGCGCCATGACGAAGGCGATCAAAGCGATCAACGATGATGACCGTCACATCACCGAAACGTGTGAGCGTGGAAGTCGCTGAAGCAATGCCCAGTGCACGGCAGAGCGTCATGCAAAAATGCTCGTTCTCGGCGTAGCCATCAAAGTCACCTGTCGGGGGCTTGAAGATGTGAGTGGTGGGCACCGTGCCTGATGGCACGCCCCAGCGGCCACCCTTTGGATCATAATGCAATGCCGTCTTCGGCTGCGCACCCGCCAGACTGAAATGCCCGCGGTCTGTTCCGGTGCGGCTCGCACTATGATCCCTGAGCAACAAACGCAGGCGCTCCGCAATCTCATCTTCGTTCAGCCACTGAACGCGGCCCGAACTACGCGCTGCCCGCCACACTTCGATGCGCTCGGGCTTCACCAATTGCACAGCACCCGCGCAGTCCTCGCCTACATGTTCGAGCAACCGAAACACATTGCCAGGGGACACATGGAATCGCTCGCCCCAGCGTCTCAGCACTCCGTCATTGTCCGGTAGCAACCCCCAGAGAAACGGTGAAATCACATCATGCGAATGTGACTCCGCCGAGAGCGGCATGGACAGCGATAGGGGATACGAGGTTGCATCAGTTCGCCAGCCTTCGTCATACACGAATGTCATGCGATCACGTCGTGGTTCGCGCACGATGCGCCCCATCAGCCGGTCACTGGTCCAGGCATGGAGTTCTTCGTTCATCGCTTGATAGGGCCAGTGGCTTCACGGATGATATTGTCGATATCGACAAAAGGAATTTCCCGGTAGGAAGTCCCGCTTCTCATGGAGGCTGCCGACTGAAGATCGACCTGCACGGGAACGTCGAGTTCATTCAATGCACGCAACACGAGCCCTACCTGTGCGGTGTCTTTGCCCTGTTCGAGTTGAACGATCCACAACCGGCTGACGCCAAGGCGCTTGGCGAGATCAGCTTGCGTCCAGCCCCTTCCCTTGCGCCGGTCGCGCACGAGATTACCGATGTCAGTGGAGGTTCGCAGAATCATATCGCTATCATACCATGTTAGCGAACGATGACAATTGCATTTTGTAATCGTTCACATACAAATGGCAGATGTTAGCGATCAAATACTTTGTGTAGCTCGCCCAAAACAAAACAGCACCATGATCGCGTGGACCATGGTGCTGTGATTGATCGGTGTGCTGAGTCTTCTACGAGAACAGATGCACCAGCGGCTGGCCTTTGTCGGCGACGGTGAAGGGTCGCTTGGTGGGCGAGTAGATCACCTGGTCGAGCGGCAAGCCAAGGGCGTAACCAATCGTGGCGTTGATATCGACGGGCGAGACCTTGCCGGACTCCACGCCGGAGCCGTCCTTGGTCGTGCTACCATACTTTTGTCCGCCCTGGATGCCGCCACCAGCAAGCACGCAAGAAAAGACCGGATAATGGTCGCGGCCCTGGTTCTGATTGATCTTCGGCGTGCGACCGAACTCGGATGCAACAACGACCATCGTGCTTTCCAGCAAGCCGCGTGATTGCAGATCACTGAGCAGCGTGGCCATGGCTTGGTCGAGTGTGTCGCAGAGCTTGGGTGTGCTGATGAAATTGGCCACATGCGTGTCCCAACTGCCGAGCGAGACTTCGACGAACCGCACACCGTGCTCAACGAGGCGACGAGCAAGCAGGCAGCCCTGGCCGAAGCTTTCCTTGCCGTAGGCCTTGCGCAGTTCTTCGGGTTCCTTGGTCAAATCGAAAGCCGTGAGGTCCTCGCTGCGCATGAGACGAACAGCGTCGTCATACATGTCGGAGTAAGCCTTCACGTTACGATTCGGATGCGTGCTGACGAACTCGGCATCGAGCGCTTGAGCAATGTCACGACGAAGGGCAAAGCGATCTTCCGTGACGCCATTTTGTGGCTTCACGTTTTGCAGACCTGCCTCGGGATTGTTCACCATGAGCGGGCCGTGCTTCTTGGCGAAGAAGCCTGCCCCTGGATGACGGCTGTCATTGCCGACATATACATAGGCAGGCAGCGCAGGATTGCCGGAGCCCTGGAAGAAGCTCAGCCAGGCACCGAGGCCTGGATGCTTGATCGTGCTGCGCAGCCCGAAGCTGGTGTGCATGAAGTAGTTCGCCTGTTCGTGCGCGGCAGTGTTGGTCGCCACGGCATTGAGGAGGCAAAGGTGATGACCTTGCTTCGCGAGACGCGGCAGATACTCACTGATCTGCACGCCATCGGCGGACGTGTTGATCGCCTTCGTGGGTCCCATGACCTCTTTGTTGTCGGGCTTCACATCCCAGGTGTCGAGGTGACTCTGCCCCCCGTTCATGTAGAGGAAGATGACGTTGCGTGCCGTGGCTACCTGCTTCTGCGTAGCTGAGCCTTCACCCACGGCGAAGGCCTTGCTGCTGAAGAGATGCTCCATGGAGGGCATCAAGCCGACGCCGAGGAGTGATTTCGCAGTCGTCGCCAGAAAGCCGCGACGGCTGAGATCGTTGGAGCGCAGATCAGTGGGCAGTGTGTTAAACGCTTTCATAAATATGGAGGTTGGGGAGGGGTTTTAGTCAACGAAGAGGAACCTCTGCGTGCTGATGGCAGCCATGACGATGTCGTCCCAGATGGTCTTCGATCCGGCGGCAGCATCGAGCTTCTGAAGCAGCATGGCTTGCTCCTTGGCGGTCGGCTTGCGGCTGTAGAGGCTGAGGAAAAGGGTGTCGATCTTCTCCTGCGGGGTCATGGTCTTGCGCAGGTTCATCGCGAGAGTGGACCAGCCGCTGTTGAGCTGCGTGAGGAGTGATCCGTTCAGCATCGTGAGCGCCTGGGGCACGGAGGCTTCCTGGCTGGCGTTTTCAATGATGTCGCGATCGCTCTGGCCGAACTCGCGGAGGAAGTGCCCGCGTGGTGCTGGCGATGGCAGTTCGGAGGCACGGCACCATGTCTGGTGGAGGCCTTTGCGATACTTCTCATAGCTCAGGACTTCCTTAGGTTTGGTCATGCCGAGGAGCTTCATCTCCGTCTGCAGGGCGGACTGCATCTTGGGATCAATGGGCATGTCCTTGGCGTCCACGCGAGGGTTGTCCATGATGTTCATCATCGCCATCTCCATGGGTGCGCCGTTACTGATCTTTTGCAGCTTGGCGAGGAGGGCTGGATTTTTGGACTGCTTGGCGGCTTCATAGAAGCACTTCGAGATGGTCTCGCGCATCAGGCGCTGGCTGTCATTGAGCTGACGCTGAATCTCTTTGATCTTCTCTTTGTCGTCCTTGGCACGAGCGACTTCGAGATCTCCGCGGAGTTTGGCGAAGCCTTTGTTTTGTTCCTTCATGGCCACGGCGACGCGCTTGGAGGCATCGAAGAGTAAGGCGGGTTCAGTGCCATCGAGAATCTCGGCAAGCTGGCGGCGGTTCTCGACTTCCTTGCGCTCGCGCTCGCGGAGCGTCCAGTTGCGTTCATCGGGGTTGGGATTGATCAGCGTAACCACGGAGTCCCAGATCTGCTCGGCGCTCATGCGGCGGAAGACGGGTCCCTGGAAGAAGTAGGGTGTGCCGGGCTGGAGGTCTTCCTTGGTGCTTTCGCGCTGATAGGTTTCGCTGTTGAGCACCATGCGGAGGTAGGCCTTCATGTCATACTTCATGGCGATCATCTGACGGGAGAGGAACTTCATCAGATCGGGATTGGAGGCGACACTGGAGTCCACCATCTCATCCAGCGGCTCGATCAAGCCCAGGCCCATCACCTTTTTCCACAGGCGATTGGCGATCACGGTGGTGAAGCGCGGATTGTCGGATGAGGTCATCCATTTGGCATACTCCTGGATGGGATTGGAGTCCTTGGTGAGGGCCACGGGTTTACCAAACATCACAGCGGCCTGAACGACATCCTTCGGCTTGCCGTCGGTGTATTTGTATTCAGGCGGCAGGCGCAGGGTGCCTTTGTTCTGCACCACTTCCGTGCTTTGCAGAGGGCGGAAGGCATCGGTGAGCGCGCGGCGCATCATGTCCTGCGTTTCTTTTTCCAGGGACTTGTCTTCGCGAATGAGCTTCTGCGTTTCGTCCATGTTCTTGGACCGATAGTTGGTGCCCGTCATGTTGTGGGTGAAGGCGGCCATCTTGTAGAATTCCATCTCTGACCAGCGATCGAAGGGATGGTTGTGGCACTGGGCGCATTCAAGACGAGTGCCAAGGAAGATGCGCACGGTGTTGGACAGGTTGTCCAGCGCCATGCCGCGATCACGCATGTAGTAGCCGATGGCTCCCGTCTTGAAGATCGTGCCCTCGGAAGAGACCAGTTCACGGCTGAACTGATCATACGGCTTGTTCTCGCGCAGGGACTTGCGGATGAAGTTCAGATACTCCTGAGCGGCGGAGCTGTCGCCGATGCCCTGGCTCTGCGCGCGGAGCACATCGGCCCAGTAGTTGTAAAAGTGATACACGTAGCCGTCGGAGGCGAGGAGCTTGTCGATGAGCTTCGCTCGCTTGTTCGCTTCCTTGGAACTGAGGAAGGCTTGGGCTTCTTCAGGTGTGGGGATGCGTCCGGTGACATCCAGATAGACGCGGCGGAGGAAGGTCTCGTCACTCGCGGGCTTGTTGGCCTTTAGTTTCTCCTTGGCGAGTCCCTTCGCGACAAGCGCGTCGATTTGCTTGGAAGCAGCAGAAGTATCAGCAGCAGAGGCCGTCGTGAGAGCGAAGGCGGACAAAGCCACCGCAGCAGGTATGAGCAGTAGTTTGTTCATGCTGCAAAAAACGGACCAGCACGGAACGGCCTTTTGGAAGACCAGCTTAAACAGTGCGCGCGAATTGTGGCTAGGTATGCACCGATTGCAGGCTCACCAACCTATGTGAGGGCCTCGAATGCTCACAACCCATGACGCGAAACATTTTACAGATGCAAAGCAAACGCTCGCCGCTACCATCGCGCGCGTGATTACCATAGCGACGGCAAGCCAGAAAGGAGGAGTGGGGAAGACCACGCTCTGCATCAACCTCGCTTATTCGCTGGCCAGACGTGGGTGGAAGACGCTGCTCATCGACACCGATCCGCAGGGCGCCGTCGGCCTGTCCCTGGCACGCAGCACGCGGGCGAAGCGCGGCTTCTACGACTTCCTCGGCGGCGCAGCCGCTCTCAATGACGTCATCATCAGCACACGCCTGCCGGAATTCAGCCTCGTGCCCGCCGGGCATTACGACGAACTGGCTCGACGCGGCCAAATGACTCCCGATGTCATCTCGATCCGCCTCCGCGATCTGCTGCGCTCCGCCGAACTCGCGGGCATCGAGTGCGTGATGTTCGACACGGCTGCCGGGCTGACGGGCATGACGGAGCAAGTGGTAAAGATCGCCGACTGGGCACTCATCCCGCAGCAGTCCGAGCCCCTCGCCGTGCGCAGCGTGCCACACTTGCTGGAGACGCTTTCACGCTTCCGCTCCGAGGGCGCGGGCGTGAAGGTCGCGGGCATCCTGCTCAGCATGGTGATGAACGATTCGCCCGTGAGCCTGCAGGTCGCGCGCGAACTCCGCCAGGTGCTGTCGCCCGAGTTGGTTTTCAAAATGAGCGTGCCCCGTCTGCCATCCTTCCTCGACGCAGCGGCGCAAGGCATCCCGCTCGCTCTGCTCAAAGCGAATCCGCCACCCGAGGCGCTGCTCTTTGATCAGATCGCAGCTGAACTCGAAGAGCGCATCGGGCTGCTGCGCGAACAAGAACAAGGCTACCGCCATGCAAGTCTCCTGGATTGACCCTGATGAAGTCCGAGCCTTGCTCGAGAACATCGAAGGCCCGCGCAAAGTGGTGGCCGCGAACAACATTGCCTGGGAGGTGCATACCCTGCCGGTCGTCGCGCTCCCGCCCGCGCAGGACAACCTCCTCGATTCTCCGTCAGTCAAAACCACGCCCCCGCCACTCCCGCCCGATCTACCGCTGAGCGACGGCTCCAGCGGCCCCCGTGGAGGTGATCTCTGGCGCATCCGTGAAAACCTCCGCAGCCTGCGCGAGCAAGCGCAGTTCTCGGGCATCCTGCCCAAGTCCGACCCGCCCACGAGCCCCATCGCTGGTGCTTCACCAGAGCCCGAGGCACCCAGCCCGCCGCCCCTGCCAGAGCCAGCTCCTGTTGCCGCAGCCCCTGTGCCCACCACCATCGAAGAAGATCTGGTGATCCAGCTTGCCGAAGCCATCGAGCAAAGCGCCGCTCAACCCATCGAGGCCGAAGCAACTCCACCACCCGCGCCTGAAGCCCCCGCGTGGGCCTATCAAACTCTGGCACCAGCACCTGAGCCCAAAATCGAGACCCCGGCAGTAGAGACGCAATCTCCTACCGAGCAACGCACGCCCACCGCACGTCTGGTGGAAATCGCCTTTTCACCCACGCCGACACTAGGAGAGGAATGCGAGCCCCTTTTCTCCTCCCATCCGCCGGAGAAAGTCCCAGCGCCTGTGGTTTCCGATGAGGTCCAGACACCTGCGGACGCCTTGGCCTCTCTGCTGAGCCCTGAAACGAGCCAAGCCCACCCACCGGCAGCGTCTTCACCTTCCAGGCCCGCCTTCACCGTGCCCATGCTCGGCCTCAGCGACCGCCTCAATGCGCTGGCCCTGTGGACCTGCGAAATGCTAGGCACCCAGGAAGTCCTGCTGGTCGATGATTATGGCGACGTGCTCTGGGGTGGCCATGCACAGACTCCGCTCGTGCTCTCCGCCATGATGGCCTGGCACGCCGGACAGCGCGCCACGGCAGGCCTTGCCTGCACGGAGCCGCAGCGCATTGACAAGATTCTTTCCAATGGTCGCGCCCTCACCGTGTTGCCCGCACGCACTCGTTACGGCACCGTCAGCCTGGCCGCGATTCAGAGCACGCCAATGACGCCGGAAGACGAACGTGCTCTCCGCGACGCCCTCGTATCCGCCGTCGAGGGTCCAGTGGAGCAACCCTCCACTTGATCACGGCGCGGGTCTCGCCAAGCTCGCGTCCAATGTCAACGCTCCTCCCCGTCGCCGAAGTCGCCCGATCCATCGGCATCGCCCCGGAATTCCTGCACGCCTACGGCCAGGACAAAGTGAAAGTCAGCCTCGAAGCGCTGGCCAACAAGCCCCAGAACGGCAAGCTGATCCTTGTCTCCGCGATCACGCCCACACCCGCAGGTGAAGGCAAGACCACGGTGTCCATCGGGCTCGCGCAGGGGCTCAAGCAGATCGGCAAGAATGCAGCGCTCGCGCTGCGGCAACCGTCGATGGGACCCGTGTTCGGTCGCAAAGGCGGAGCCACGGGCGGTGGAAAAAGCCGCATCACACCGGGCGAGTCGATCAACCTGCATTTCACCGGCGACTTCCACGCCATCACCTCCGCGCACAACCTGCTCAGCAGCGTGGTGGACAACTGCTTGTTCAACAAGACCACACGCCTCGCCGTGGATCGTGTGCTGTGGAAGCGCGTGCTCGACGTGAACGACCGCGCACTGCGCAGCATCCGCACCGGCCGCGCGAAAGACGGCACGGAGCGCATGACGGGCTTCGACATCACAGCAGCGTCCGAAGTCATGGCGGTGCTCTGCCTTTCCGAATCGCTTAAAGATTTGCGCGCTCGCCTGAAGCGCATGGTCATTGGCTTCGATGCTGAAGGCGTGCCTGTTCTCGCCGATGAAATGCGTGTCACCGGTGCGCTGGTTGCGCTGCTGCGCGATGCGATGATGCCCAACCTTGTGCAATCACTCGAAGGCGTGCCCGCCTTCGTTCACGGCGGTCCGTTCGCGAATATCGCGCATGGTTGCAACAGCGTGCTCGCCACGCGCATGGCCCTGGCTCACGCCGACTACGCGGTCACGGAGGCTGGCTTCGCCTTCGATCTCGGCGGCGAGAAATTCATGCACATCAAGTGCCGCCAAAGTGGACTCGCACCCGCAGCCATCGTCATCGTCGCCACCGTGCGCGCGCTGAAGATGCACGGCGGCGTAGCGCTCGATTCGCTGACGCAAGTCGATGTGCCTGCCGTCGAGCGCGGCCTCGCCAATCTCGCCG
Source organism: Verrucomicrobiota bacterium (assembly GCA_963204975.1). Taxonomy (GTDB): domain Bacteria; phylum Verrucomicrobiota; class Verrucomicrobiia; order Verrucomicrobiales; family Verrucomicrobiaceae; genus JAEUHN01. Next base: position 8,720 of record CAUJJC010000272.1, read on the forward strand.
CGCACCTCGACGCTGCCGCGCAGTTCCAGCGGCCGGTCATTGTGGCCGTGAACCAGTTCACCAACGACAGCGCCGAGGAACTCGAAGCCGTGCATCGCTTCTGCGCTGCGCGCGGTGTGAAAAGCGCCACTGCCAATGTCTTTGGCGAAGGCGGCCCTGGAACCACACAGCTCGCTGAACTCGTCGTGCAAGCCGCTGCCGCCGATTCACCACCGCTGCCGCTACTGTATCAAAACGATCAGCCCGTGCCCGAGAAGCTGCACGCCGTGGCCACGAAAGTCTATGGCGCTCGCGGCGTGGTGCTCACCGAGGCCGCGCAGGAGAAGCTCGCTGTCTTCGATCGCGCGGGTTTCACCAAGCTGCCGCTGTGCATGGCCAAGACGCAGAACTCGCTCTCCGACGACGCGACGAAGCAAGGCCGCCCGACCGACTTCGACATCACTGTGCGCGACTTCGAGATCGCTAACGGAGCTGGCTTCCTCGTCGCTCTCACAGGCACGATGATGCGCATGCCCGCCCTGCCCAAAGTCCCCGCCGCCGAGCGCGTCGATGTGGACGACCTGGGCCACATCACAGGTGTGTGACACACATGTCCGTTAAATTAATGAAGCAGAATCTAGCTCTCGAATTGCGTCACGATAGAACCTTCGCAAAGCTTTATCGGAATCAGTTACCTCTACCAAAAATGCACCCTTAGAGGGAACATATCGAGCGCCTCCAGTGTCATTATGGTAGGGCTCATACCACAAATAGTATATCCCTTTCGCTTTGATGAGATTGAAATGCCTTTTCAGCTTGTGACTCGACTCAAGCAAGTGTGCGTTCGGATACGCTTTTGCCAAGCCATTGGCGTCATGCGTTGAGCCAACTCCGATGATTTCCACATCAACAGTTGAAGGCACTTTTGCTTGAGTAAAGTAATCACTTAATTGTTTCAGATATGGATTACCAAAGGTGCATGTTTGGAGTTTGATTTGTTCAATGTCCCAAGGATCAATGCCACACTTCGACGAGAGAACGTCTAGCATTGAAGTTCCTGGACGTGGATATGCACAAAACCAGATAAGTTTGCCATACTGGTCTAGACTCCCCTGCTTTTCACCAAAAGCAATTCGTCGGTGCTCGTCAATGAAGCCACAGATTGATGCTAATGCTAGTGCCACCGCCACAAGCACAAACGCTTCAGAAGACACATCAACAATGCACGACACGAGCAACAGGACCACCAATGCACAACCGGTGAGTGCATTCATGTTTCCTCGTATGAATACAAACAGAGCCGTCCAGAGAGCATCGACACTGCCAATAGAGAGTAATCTCATCGCGTTTTTAGATCAGTTTTTCTTCAACCGTGATACCAACGTTGAAAGCCGACCCTCGTGGACAAATGGCACAACAAGTAAGCCAGCAAAAAGCGCCTGTCTCTCTGTGGTTGGTTCATACGCAACAAAGGTTATAAGGAATGAGGCTACGCCTCCGAGTGTCGCACAAAACAATTTTTTTCTGAAAGAACGTGTTTGTTTGGTAATGCAGCCTTTGTAAAACGGGTTGAACAAGACCTTCCCTTGATGGAGCAAATCCAAAGTCGAGATGATTATTGTGCATATCAGTGTGCAATGTATTGTCCAAGCGACGGCCATGGCGGCAGCCAACCTGTCAAGAGGCGACTAGGTGTCAAATCCATAAGCAATTCACATGGAGAATCTCAGCACAAGCTTAGCGTATGTCCTCGTTGGAGCAATTGGATCAAGCAGCAATCCCAAACACCTTGGCGGAAAAAATCTCACGGCCATCCGCAAAAGATATAAATTAATTACTTTTGTTGATTGTTAATATTTAATTATAAACTCCGGCTTGATCTTGTTCCTCGGGCGCTTCGCCGGTCACTGAGCGGCTTCGCTCGTCTCGGGCGGCAGCTCCTTGGGAATCGGCGCATCGTATTGGCCGGTGCGCAGCAGCACGAGGGTGCAGGCGGACTGCCATTCGATCTCCGCTCCGTCGAGTGCGAGCTGGAGGCGTGCGTTGTCGGTGCTCGGATTGAAGATCACGCGCTTGGGTTTCAGCTTGATGATCGGCTCGATGAGCAAGGAGGAGACTTCCGGGCGCACATAGATTGTGAGGGTATCGACTTCGCCAGTAACGGCGGAGATGTCAGCCTGCACGGGGTGGCCTTCGATCTCGGTGTATCCACGATTCACCAGCACGATTTCGTGACCGGCCTCCAGCAGGCGTTTCATGGCTTTATAGGAATAGCGATCAGGCTTGTCGCTGGCTCCGAGGATGACGACGCGTTCTTTTTTCATGGTGGGGAATTCGGGGGGGCTTCGAGGTCTTGCTCGTCGAGGTGGAAGCGGTGCAACATGCGATGCGCGACCGGACCGATGACAATGGCCATCAACGAGATGAACACCAGACCACTGAACAGGGCATAGATCGACGCAAATATCTTTCCTTCGTTCGTGAGATTCTCTGCTCCCACCGGACCCATGCCAGTGAGAATCATGGAGGCATTGAGGAAGCCATCGACAACTCCCATGTGCCCGAAATAACAGTAACCCGCGACGCCGACACCCAGCGCTAATGCCGCCACGGCAGCCGCGAAGAGCAGGACACGCAGCATCCGCATCGCAAAGACGCTGCGCGGGGCCAGACGATGATGGCGGGATTCGAACACGAGACATTCATCCGTGGCTGGACGACCAGCGCAAGCCTTTGCATGGTGGGGAATGCAGGCTCTCCACTTGCTCCGCCGCTCAGCTGCGCCCTGGATGAGAACGTTGATGGACGTGCTCTTTCCCAGGTCCTGCCGGGTGTGCGATGTCCCGCTGGAAGGACACGAGCCACCGGAGCATCTCTCGCACTGGCTCTGCCCGGGCTGCCGGAGAGGATTGAGCCCGGTGGAGGCTCCGTTTTGCCAGAAGTGCGGAGAAGTCTTCGATGGCGCGGCAGACTCGACCTTCCAGTGCACGAACTGTGCGGGCCAGAAGTTCGCCTTCGAGTTCGCGATCGCGGGCTATCAAACCACGGGCTCCACCCTTGATCTCGTCCACCGGTTCAAATACGGCAGCGATCTAACCCTGCGCGCCCCGCTGGAGCGGATGCTTGAGCGCGCGCTCAGGGACCCGCGGCTCGGAGACCTTGATCCCCAGCACTGGTGCCTTGTGCCAGTGCCCCTGCACCCGCTGCGTGAACGAGAGCGCCGCTTCAATCAAAGCCGTGAACTCTGCCGCGAACTCGCCCAACGCAAGGACCTGCCCATGCTCGATGCGATGAAACGCACCCGCTCGACGCCAAAGCAGGCCCTGCTCACCCGCCAGCAGCGTCTGGAAAATTTGCGTGGTGCCTTTGCCGTGAAGGATCGCTTTGTCCGCGACGACTCGCCGCTCCGTGGCAGGGCTGTGCTCCTCGTGGACGACGTCTTCACGACCGGTGCCACGACCAATGAATGTGCCCGGGTGCTGAAGCGGGAGGCAGGGGTTCAGAAGGTCGTTGTCATCAGCGTAGCCCGTGGCTAGGATGCCGGGTTATGGGATTCTTCAAGAAACGTTCCGTCGATGATCTCGGCGAAAAAAAGCGCGACATGCCCGAGGGTCTGTGGACCAAGTGCCCGTCGTGCGCAGAGAGTTTGTATGAGTCGGCTCTGGCCCGAAACCAGCGCGTCTGCTCGAACTGCGGCCACCACTTCACCCAGAGCGCCCCGGAGCGCATCGCCGCCCTGTGCGACGAAGGCAGCTTCGAGGAGCTGGACGCCAAGCTCGACAGCGTGAACGCCCTCGGCTTCAAAGGCTACCTGGACAAGGTGAAGGCCTACCAGGAAAAGACGGGGCTCGGTGAGGCGGTCGTGACCGGTCGTGGCAACATCGAAGGCCAGCCCGTCCTGCTGGCGGTGATGGATTTCCGTTTCCTCGGCGCGAGCATGGGCAGTGTGGTGGGCGAGAAAATCACCCGCGCCATCGAGATGGCGACCAAAGAGCGCAAGCCTGTGATCGTCTTCTCAGCCTCCGGCGGCGCACGCATGCACGAAGGCATTCTCAGCTTGATGCAGATGGCCAAGACGAGCGGCGCGCTCGCTCGCCACTCCGAAGCAGGCCTCGGCTACATTTCGGTGCTCACGCATCCGACGACTGGCGGCGTGACGGCCAGCTACGCAACGCTGGGCGATGTCATTTTGGCGGAGCCCAAGTGCATGATCGGCTTCGCTGGTCCGCGCGTGGTGAAGGAGACCACGCACGCCGACCTGCCGCCTGGATTCCAGACGGCTGAGTTCATGATGGAGCACGGCCTTGTCGATCTGATCGTGCAGCGCAAAGACATGCGCAGCACGCTGGCCAAGCTCATCGGTTACATGAGCAAGACCAAGGTTGTTACGGCGGCCTGATCAGCCGAGGATCGCACTGACAGCGACCTTCGTTGCGGCGAAGGTCGCGTCGTCCACCGACGGAATCAGCGCCTCGCGCCAGCCGGGGGCCAGCTCTGGTAAGTTTACCCACGACCGGCAGCCGCCGTAGCTCTTCGAATACGGAAAGCTCCAGCGCTCCGGCAACTTCCAGGTGCGCACGAGCGCGACGTTCAGACAGCTTTCCTCGTCATAGACGAAGCGCTCTTTGATCACGTCCTCCGCCCACACATGATGCGGCGCGAGCGCTGCCACCTTGTCCCACTCCGTCACGCGCCACACCTGCTCCAGCGTGCAGACGTAATCGATATCCACCGAGGTGCGCCCGTCCTCTGGAGGGAACACGAAACGCTCGGGATTCGGTGCCTGCCAGGTCAACTTCTCGCCCTGCGTGTGGAACCACGTTGGGAACAAGAAGAACTCCTTGTGCTTGAACTCAAACCCGCCGCGCCCCTCGTGAATACCGCCCTTGCGCAAGATCAGCGACATCACGCCCGTGCCGAGCGCCTCGCAGATGTTGGCCCATTCTTTGAATCCGATGTTGTCTGTCATTTCTTGAATCGTTGTCTGATGGTTCGCGGGTTCTGGCGGAGATCCATGACTCCCATCACGACGATGCGAGTGGGATGGTCCTCGTAAAAGATGCCGAAAGGAAAATCTGGGAGAAGAATGCGACGGATCGAGCCTTCGATAACACGACCGATCAACGGATGCGCTCGGATCAACGACAAGCCAGCATCGAGCGCTTCCATAAAGCAGTCACCGCGACCTTCCTGCACTGTCTCATAACGCTCGTAGGCTTGCTGAACATCGACATCAGCCGCGAGCAGGATGATCAGGTCCTTCATTTGTTTGACCCCTGAATGCGCTGACGCATCGCCTCCCAAGTCGTGAACTCCTCGGGATGCTGCTCGAAGTGCGCCATGCGGCTCTTCAACTCAGAAACAATCTCCCGCGACACCGGAACTTCCGCAGGATGCTCGGCCAGATCATTCCACGCCTCGGTGACAAACATCAGCTTCTCCACCGCCGTGAGGGCTTGGTATTCTGGAAAACGTTCGAGGACCATGGATGGAAGATAAGAGATTAAACACGCGGCACAACTTGCTATCCGCCCGCCGTGATCTGCACGACTTCAATCACATCGCCTTCACCCAGCGTCGTCTGTGCGTGCTCACGGGGAAGCAGTGCGCGTTGATTGTGCTCCACGACCACGGGTCGGTCGCCGAGACCGATGCTCTTCAGGAGTTCGCCGACAGTGGCAGCGGTGGTGTCTTGTTTCTTGCCGTTGAGCGTGATCGTCATGGGGTGGCGAGCGTGAGGGTGGATTGCAGGATGGCGGGGTCCCAGTCTTTCCAAACCGGATCCAGGCCGCGCGCGCGGAGCATCGCAGAAACCTCGGCGGGCGTGCGCTCGTCGGCGATACCGAACTGGCCTTCGGCTTTCTGCCGTCCGGGCTCGGCGTCCTGGAGTTCCACACGGCGACCTTTGACGGTCTGATGCAAATCATCACTGCCCACGCCCGTGTAGCCGCCGGGTTCGGTGTGGCTGCCTGCGCTCATGGCGGTGACACCGAGCGGCGCGAGCGCATCGCGCAACGGCGCAGGCTCGCGCGTTGAAAGCACGATGCCCACCTCCGGGAAGCAAAGGCGGAAGGCGCACATCGTTTGCACCAGCGAGGCATCGTGGAAATCGGTGAGCGGCTTGAAGCCTCCGGCTGCGGGGCGCAAGCGAGGGAAGGCCACAGTGAACTGCGCCTTCCAGCACTGCTTGTAGAGGAACTCGAGATGCGCCGCGAGCCGCAGCGCCTCCATACGCCAGTCACTCAGGCCAAAAAGCGCGCCAATGCCAATGCGGCGGAAGCCGCCAGCGTAGCCGCGCTCCGGGCAGGCGAGTCGCCAATCGAAATCCTTCTTCGGACCAGCGGTGTGCATCTTGTCATAGAGCACGCGGTCATAGGTCTCCTGGTAAACGACCAAGCCCTCGCATCCGGCTTCGACCATCTGCGCATACTCCGGTGCTTCCATCGGGCCGACCTCGATGCCAATGGTCGGCACCCACTCGCGCAGGGCTCGGATGCATTCCTCAAGGTAGCCGTCGCTGACGAAGCGCGGATGCTCACCAGCGACGAGCAGAATGTTGCGGAAGCCTTGCTCGGCCAAGTGCTGCGCTTCTTTGATGACTTGATCAATCGTCAGCGTCACGCGCAGAATCGCCGTGTTGTCGCGCGAGAAGCCGCAGTAGCTGCAGTTGTTGATGCACTCATTGCTCACGTAGAGCGGCGCGAACATGCGCATGGTCTTGCCGAAGTTCCTCCGCGTGAGCTGCTGCGACTCGCGCGCCATCGCTTCGAGCTGCGCCGGACCTTTCGGCTCCAGCAGCGACCAGAAGCGCTCCATGAGCGGCGATTTACGCTCGGGCAGGGCGTCGAGGATGGCGCTGAAGGCGGTGTGCATGGGGGGCTGGCATTGTGGGCCGCCCCTTCCTGAATGCAACTCTCAGGATGAACTGCTCTCAACGATTGGGCGTCGCACCGGAGACTGAATTGTTGTTGGTCAAGGCCGTGGAGGCGGTGTCGCCACCCACGTAGCCATCATTCGCCAGGTTCTTCGCAATCGCCGTGATCGTCGCCACGCGATCTTGATTCTGCTTCTGAGCTGCTTCGGATTGGCCTTCGTCATAGCGAAGTTTGAGCGTCACCATGCCAGCGGTGCCCACGTTCTCACCGGCAGCGGTGGCGAAGGGCAGGTCTTCCTGCGAGTCGCAGAAAATGCCGTGACCTTCCAGCAAGGCCGCGATGGAGACATTGGCCTCGCCATTGACCAGCTCGATGGTCTTCTCCTCGCCTGCGTCGCCCGTGGCGTAGATGAACTGGCTGGTGGTCGCCGTGGTCGTCGTCGAGGTGCCTCCAGTGGTCGTGGTGCCCGGCTTGGTCGTCTTCGTGCCTGTGACTACGGCCTTCACATTGCCAGCGTTCTTGGCGTAGAACATCTGGGCATAGTCAGCGAGGTAGTAGAAATTGCGCACGCCGCCCACCACCTGGGTGAAGATCGCGGAGGCAGTGTTGGTGCCCGTCGCACCAGCATCGACCACGAGGTAGCCGCTCTGATACGAACGGAAGTTGATCGAGTCCTCGGCCTTGCCGAACTCCATCTTGTAAACCAGCACCGGGCTGGACGTCGTCTGAGCATTCGCAGGCTGAAGAGCCACGCCGAGGATAACAACGGCCATGGCGAGGAGACGGGAGAGGCAGGATTTCATGTCGGCTGCCTAAACGCACGGGCGTGCGCGAAGTTGCGAGGGCGTGGAGCATTCTGCGGAGGACGCTTGCTTTCGAGGGCTGAAGTTCGCTAAAGTCCGGGCATGAGTTTTCCTCGTTTGGGTTTCGGCGCAGCCCTGATCGCCCTCGTCGCCAGCATGTCGCAGGCCCAGGAGAAGCAGCATCAGTTGAAGCTGGACCTCGATCCCTTGCTCGACGCCGCGAAGGTCTGGTCGCTGACGCCCGAGGCCCTGGAGTCGCAATTCAAGGCCGAGGGCTTTTCTGACAATCCCTTCATCCGCTGGAATCCAGCGCGGACGGTGGCCAGCTTTTTGAAGTCGCCGTTCTCGAACGTGTCCGTCGATCTTTCGATCCTCGCGGGCAAGGTTGCCGTCACGGAGGCCGCCCTCACCTTTGACAAGACTTCGGGCAAAACCCAAAGGGCGGCGTTCGAGATCGCATCGCCCAACACCGAGACGGTGGCCATGCTCCGCTCGGCGGTCACGACGATGCTCGGCACCGAGCCCAAGGCCGGGCCTCGCCCGGTGCTCGGATGGAAGGCGGATGTCGGAGTGAAATCGGAAGTGTGGTCGAGCGCGAAAGGCACCGCCATTCTTCAGGTGGGCCAAGGCCTGCTCCGGCTGGCACTCGGTGCGCCGGGGATGGATGGCAGCACGGCAGGCTTGTCCGTTGTCCATCATTCCGCCGGAGAGGAGCGACCGAAGGAATTGAAGTTTTTCGTGCGCCTCGATGGCTTGTTCACCGCACCCACGGTCTGGGGCATGACGCCGGACGATGTGGAAAAGGCGACCAAGCTCCCTGGTGTGAGCCTGACGTCGAGTCCGTTCTTCAAATGGAACACCGCGATCAAGGACAGCGCCCGATTCTCTCACAAACTCTTCAGCAACACGGAGACTGATTTGCTTTTGTTTGATGACGCGGTGAACGCCGAGGAAGCCAACATCGAATTCAAAGACGGACGCGCGGCCAAGATCATCTACACCCTGCTCACGCGAGGCAACAGCGGCGACGGCATCACGGCAGCTCAGTTCGATGCGGTCTTCAAAGCCACGGGCCGCGCGCTCGGCACCACGCTTGGCGTGCGCCCCACGCGCACCACCGTCGCTGGCATGAGCCTGACGAAGACAGAGGGCTGGCTGTGGACCACGCCACACACGCTCGCGCTGATGGAATTCAATGTGGATGCGCCGAAGGGCAAGGTGGAGTTCCTCCGGCTCACGCTCACGCCTGCGAAGGCGCGTGCCGAGCTGCTGAATCTCGCGGGCCTGGGAAACAATGCGACCACCCGAGCGCGCAGCAGTCTGGTGAACTCCTTGAAGCGTGATGCGAGCACGGGCGATGTAGAAATCGCAGGCGTGCCAATGCGCGACCAGGGTCAGAAAGGCTACTGCGTGGCCGCGAGTTGTGAACGCTTGTTCCGCTACCTCGGGGTGCCGTGCGATATGGATGAACTGGCCCAGCTCGTCTCCGCCGACGCCGAGCGTGGAGCCAGTCCGTCGGTGATGTATTCGTCGCTGAACAAGATCGACCAGCGCTACAACATGCGCGTGAAGCTGCTCAAAATCCCCCCCGGCTACGGCCTGGGCAGCGCACTCAAAAGCCAGAGCGAACTCGAACGTGCGCAGCGAGCCGAGCTTCCGAAACTCATTCGCGAAAGCATTGATCAAGGTCTGCCGCTGCTCTGGTGCGTGATGCTGGCACCCGGTGAATCGGGCGTGTCTCCCGGAGCTGAGACCAAGCCCAGCCAGGAATCGCGGGGTCCTCGCGTGGGCCACATGCGACTGATCACAGGCTACAATTCCAAGACCGGCGGCGTGATTTACACCGACTCCTGGGGAGCTGGCCATGAACGCAAGGTGATGCCGCTGTCCGAAGCGGAGGAGATGACCACGGCAGTCTTCTCGATGGCTCCGAGCCGGTGAGAGGAGAAAGGCAGCGGCCCACGCATTATGAAACCCGAGGTGCTACAAGCGGTGATTCATCTCGTTGCAGAGCAGACCGGAGTTGCTCCATCTTCCATCACTTCATCCACTCGGATCGCCGAAGACTTGGGCGTGGATGGTGATGATGCCTCTGATCTATTCTCGGCATTCGCCTCTCGATTTCACGTTGACCTTGCCGACTTTGATTTCACCCGGCACTTCGGACCAGAGGCAGGCTGGAGCCCGCTTTACGCTCTTCATTGTCTGTTCTCAGGTAGAGTCCGCACCGAGCCAGTTACAGTTGGTCGATTGGCTGAAGCAGCGGAGAGCGGTGCCTGGAAGTATGCCGCCTAGCGCCCTCGATTCGTGAGACAAGTCGAGGAGCAGTGAGTTCGAAAGCGGGAAACTGCCAAATGGATCTTTTCGCACCCCACAAAACCGCCACTGTCCATTTCGTGCTTGCTTTGGCATTCATGACTCCGTTAGGCTGCCGAGATGACTTTCCTGGCCCGTATTTCTGCCCTTGCCGCTCTCGCCCTCAGCCTGAGTGGTGCGGCTCACGCTCAGACACCCGTAGTAGAGAGCCCCGTGGTCCTGACGGCCACGATCATGACGCAGGGCGCGGAGTCTTCGAAGACGGGGCTCTTTGGCGTCACGCTGACGACGAAGAACATCAAGGCGGTGCCCTACACGAATCGTGAGGTGCTCGCCACGATGCTTGCTCGCAGCCTGCTCACGGGCAGCACCACGGTAAGCGGCTGGTCTTTGGCGATGCTGAAGAGCGAAGCAAGCGCGGGCGGATTGTATGCGCGGAAGGCCGGGTTCAGCCCCGTTCCCGTGCCTCCGGATTTGCTCACGCTGCCCAGCTTTGGGCCTTCGATCAAAGGCGGCACCACGGTGACCACGCCCTTCGGTGTGTCGGCCAATGGCACGAGCGAGATCGCGATGGCCACGGCCTCCGTGAACGGCGTGCCGGTGTCCGGCTTGTCCACGAACGGCAAGCACACGGTGACGCTGAGCGCTTCCAAGATGATCGAGGTCGTGACTTGTGCGATGACTTTCGCTGGCGGTGTGGAAGGCACGCCCTCAGCACGGCTGGTGAAAGGTGTGCTCGCCATTGGCAAGGCCAAGGCCACCACCGTGGGTTCGCTGCCATAGCGCCCGAAAGCCATCAAATCCGTCACCCCAGGCCGGTTGACATCATCCGGGAAACCCGTGACTATCGGCCCTTTCACGGCCTGGCATGGCAGACGCATGGGGTCGTGGCTCACGCCTTCCCCTACGCCTTATGCGATCCCGTTTCTTCTGCGCCAGTGCGCTCGTCCTTGCCCTCACGGATCTGCGCGCTCAGACGCCTGCGGCTCCCGCTGCGGCGGACACGCTCACCAGCTTGACCAACACCCTCGGCATGAAGCTCATCCCTGTGCCGGAGACCACGGTGCTGTTCTCGGAGTTCGAGACGCGCGTGGCCGAGTTTGAGACCTTCCTCAAAGAAGGCAGCTACACCTACCCGCGCAGCCTCAAGCCGCACTTCGAGCAAGGCAGCGATCATCCCGTGGTGGGCGTGAATCTCCAGGACGCCATCGCCTTCTGCAACTGGCTCACCGAACGCGAGCGCAAGCAGGGCAAGCTCAAGCCCGATCAACTCTATCGCCTGCCCACGAACGAAGAGTGGAGCAAGGCCGCCGGGCTCAGTGCCTTGAAGCGCGAGAAATCCTCGGGGGCCGAGCAGCTTCAGGACACCATGCGCTTCACCTGGGGACTGCAATGGCCGCCACCCGCCGGGGCTGGGAATTTCGAGGATCAGGAAATGAAGCTCCAGGGCGGTCCGGCGGATGAGTTCCGCTTCACCGCGCCCGTGGGCAAGTTCAAGGCGAGCCCGGAAGGACTCTACGATCTCGCTGGCAACGTCTGGGAATGGACCTGGGATCGCGAACTCCGCTCCACGCCCGTCGGCACCTTGCGCGGTGGCTCGTGGGCCTACTTCAAGCGCGAGGCCCTCACCATCCAGTATGTCTATGAGGTGCCCACGGAGTTGCGCGCCCCCACCGTAGGCTTCCGCTACGTGTATGAAGACAAGCAGCGCACCGCTCAAATCCTCGCCGCCGCGAATGCAGATCGTGCTCGCGACGAAGCGAAGATGAAGAAGGACCTCATGACGCGCAGCAAAGTGGATGAGAAGGCTGTGGCCAATGTGATCAAGGCCTCCGCTAACAGTGCGCCGCCGCTCGATGCTGCCACGCTTGATCCCGCCAAGCCGGGAGCGCCTTTCAAGAACACGGTGCGCATGGAGTTTGTGCCGATTGAAGGGCACGCGAGCATCCTCTTTGGCCGCACGGAAGTCAGTCGTGCTCAGATCGACCCGTGGTTGAAGGCCGTGGGCAAGGTGCTGCCTGCTCCGCACTTCGATCAAACCACCGCAGATCCCGCCATCAACGTGTCCTGGGAGGACGCGGAGGCCTGGTGCGCCTGGATGACGGAGCAGGATCACAAGAACAATCTGCTCCCTGCCAATGCTCGCTACCGCCTGCCTACCGACGTGGAATGGAGCAGCGCCGCCGGCTTGAAAGATGAGACCGGCAGCGATCCCGCCGCCCGCCATCAAGGCGATAAAGAACACTACCCGTGGGGCACCTGGCCACCCCAGCCGATGACGGTGAACCTTGATGCGCCGAACATCAAAGGCTTCAACGACAGCCACTCCTTCACGGCTCCGATTGGTGCGATTCGCGCCAACGCTCAAAGCATCGCGGACCTCGGGGGCAACGTCTCCGAATGGTGCCTCGATGAATGGCCCCAGTCCCCTGATGAACGCGTCATCCGCGGGGGCTCATGGATCATGTCATCCCCCGATGCGCTCCTCACCTCCACCCGGCAGCACGCTGCGAAAGCCACCGTCCGCTACGACCTCGGCTTCCGCTGCGTGGTGGACTTCGGGTCCGCCCCCTGATCCGCCCAACCTCTCGCGCCATCTCCCATGGACAAACATGAATCATCCGGCGAACAAGGCCCTCCCCATGGGCTCGGACTTGGGCTCAACCTGCTCACCGCTGTCGCCGTAGTCATCATCAGCCTGACCGTCTTCATCGCCTTCAAAGGACGCGACCTCTACAACGCCTACCGCGATCACCGCGTGGCAAAGCAGGCCGCTGAGGCCATGGAGCTGGTGAAAAGCGAACGCTACGAGGCGGCTTCCAGCGTGCTGCAACTAGCCCTGCGCACCGCTCCCGAGCATCCCGCCGTGAATCGCACCGTGGCCGAACTCTTCGTCAAAGCCCACAACGATCCCCAGACGGCGATCTCCTTCCTTCGTCGCGTGATCAACTCCAAAGAGGGCAAGGACGCCGACCGGCTGCGGCTGGCGGATTTGCTTCTCCAGACCGGCGATCTCTCCGAGGCGCGCAAGATCTTCGCCGCTCTCCCTGCAACCGAACAAACCGGGCGCTCAGGTCTTGAACTCCTCGCCGGGATCAAGCGCGCCAGCGGCGAAGTGACCGAGGCCGATGCCATCCTGCGCCGCGCCTTGCTGTTGGAACCTGATGACATCGATGCCCAGCTTCAACTCGCCATCATGGACGAGGCTCAGGCGCTGGATCATGCCAAAGCTGGAGCCTCCGAGGCCATCTGGGCCATCGCCCGCCGCAATGACGAGGTATCGCTCAAGGCCATCTCGTTTCTGGCCCGAAGCAAGACGCTCTCCACCACGCAATCGAAGGAACTGCGCCAACTTATCGACCAGCACCCCAAGGCCAGCGAGCGCGAGCGCTACGAAGTGCTGCGCGTGTTTTCGCGTCTCAATCCGCTGGAGCGCGATGCCGTCATCCAGCGCGAAATCGCTCGCAATGCAGGCCGCACTCCTGATGCGATCTTCGACTTCCTTCGCTGGCTGGGCACCGAAGGCGAATACGAGCGCCTGCTCAAGATCATCCCCGCTGAAACCGTCATCCGCGATCCCGATGTGTATCTTATTTACGTCGATGCACTCTCGGCCGCAGAGCGCTGGAAGGAACTGCTCTCCCTGGTGAAAACGCGCAAGCCTCCGGTCACACCCACCACCGTTCACATCATCCTGGCTCAATGCTACGCCAAGCTCCAACCGAACATGGCCGCCGCGCGTCGCGAACTTCAAGAAGCCTTCGCCTTGAACAGCCGGGGCGAAGTCCCTCTCCTGCTCCGCGCCGCCGGACTGGCCGAATCCCTGAACCTGCTCGACCTCGCCGTGCAGGGCTACACCCTCGTCGGTGAAGCACGCCCAGTGATGCGGCTGCAAATGCTGGAGAAGGTCTTCGAACTCCAGCAGCGTGACAAAGACGTGGCCGGACTGATCGAGACGGTGCGCCGTCAGCACGATCTGCGTCCACGCAATCAGTTGTTCATCGACCGGCTCAACTACCTGCGTCTCGTGGCAGGGATCGAACTCGAGGCCGCCTTCGATGAGGTGATTGGATTTGAGAACAAGCCCGCTGAATCAGTGTCCACTTCCTCCATTCCCCTGCCCCTCCTGCGTGCGCTCGCTGCGTGGAGATTTGGCGATGTCGAGCGTGTGAAAAAAGAAGTCAGTGAGGTCGCGGACCCCAGCAACCTCCCCGCAGGCCCCCGAGCTGTCGTGGCCGGTCTGTATGCGATTGCAGGCCGCGACGTGGAGAGTTTCCGCATCGCAGAGAAAGTCCCCGAACCGCTGCTGCTCGATTCCGAGCGCCACTTTCTCCAGTTCTCGATGCGATGATCACGCGAGCTTCGCGAGGATCGCGGGCAGTTGCTTGAGATCAAGATTGCCACCCGAGAGCACGGCGACCACGCGCTTGCCCGTGAATCGTTCGCGATGCTTGAACGCAGCAGCGACAGTCGCTGAGCCAGCGCCTTCCGCGAGGTTGTGCGAGTGTTGCAGGATCATGGCGGCGGCGTGACGCATGTCGTCTTCGCTGACGAGAATCGCGTCGTCCATGTGCTGACGCATGATCTGCATCGTAAGGTCGGCGGGCACGCGCGTGGCGAGGCCTTCCGCCCAGGTCGAGATGCTCGCATCGGTCTCGTGCTGACCACTGCGCCACGAGCGCACCACGGCGCTCGCGTTTTCCGCCTGCACACCGATGATTTCTATCTCTGGACGCAGATGCTTCGCGACGATGCACGCGGCGGCGACTCCACTACCGAGGCCGATGGGCACGAGCATCACATCGGGATCAGCCAGCTTGTCGAAGACCTCGCACGCGAGGCTGCCGACACCGGCGATGAGCGCGGGCTCGTTCGCGGAATGCACGTAGCGTCCACCGCGCTGGCTTTGCAGTTCGGTGACGAACTCGCGCGCCTCATCGAAGTCGCGACCGTGCTCGATCAGCTCGGCACCGAGCTGGCGGATCGCGCGGTTCTTGTCCGGGTTGTTGCCTAGCGGCACGACGATGGTGCAATGCACTCCGAAGTGCTTCGCCGCGAAGGCGAGCGACTGGCCGTGATTGCCCGTCGAGACTCCGAGGATGCCGGTGTGCCGTTCCTCATCGCTCAGTGTGCCGACCAGGTTCACACCGCCACGCACTTTGAAGGCACCGACGGGTTGATGGTTCTCGTGTTTCAGCCAGCACTCAAAGCCGAGCGCCTCCGACAAGCCGGGCCAATTGCGCAGCAGCGTCGGTTGCAGCACCGCATGAACGCGCGGCAGCGCTTCGAGCACATCGTGGTAGGTGGGCGGGGTCATGAGTTCATCTATCATCTCAATGAATGAACGTGCTTTATCAATGCCGTGCATCAGTCATGCTCAGGCGACGGTCGCCTCGTTATGAACAACGAACTTCTCACTCGACTCGACGGCAGCCAGCGCATCCCACTTTGGCTGAAGGTGGCTTACACAGCTTTCATGGCGGTGCTGATCCCGGTTTACTGGATGAACTACGGCCCGACGAACTTCCTCTACTTCTGCGACATCGCGCTGCTGCTGACGCTGGTGGGCATCTGGAAGGAGAGTCCGCTGCTCGTGTCGATGCCTGCTGTGGGGATCGTGCTGCCGCAGGCGCTGTGGTGTGCAGACTTCGCGGTCACGGCCTTCGGCGGCAAGCTCGCGGGCATGACGGGCTACATGTTTGACGAGCAGAAGTCGCTGTTCCTGCGCGGCCTCTCGTTCTTCCACGGCTGGCTGCCCTTCTTGCTGATCTTCCTGGTGGCGAAGCTCGGCTACGACCGTCGTGCGCTGAAGGGCTGGACAGTGCTGGCCTTCGTGCTGTGTGTGATCGCGTTCTTCCTGCTGCCGCCTGCGGGTGCGGAGCTGAGCGATCCGAACCTGCCGCGCAATGTGAACTATGTCTTCGGCTTCGATGACGCCAAGCCGCAGGAGTGGATGCCGGCGAATGTTTATCTCGTCGCGTGGATGGCATTGCTGCTCGGCGCAGTGTATGCACCCACGCATCTGCTCATGACGAAACTCTTCACCCGCTCGAACCATGAATAACTCTCCCTCCTGGCGTCGTGGCTTCTGGTGCCTGATGGGCACGCAGTTTCAGGGCGCGTTCTCGGACAATGTGCTGAAGCAACTGGTCATCTTCCTCGTGATGGCGCAGCACTGGCCGAAGGAGCAGCTCGACAAGCTGGTGTCCGACGCGGGCATGATGTTCGCGGTGCCGTTCCTCGTCTTCTCCATGTTCGGCGGCTGGATGGCGGACAAGTTCAGCAAGCGCTCCGTGATGATCGGCGTGAAGGTGATGGAGCTGGGCATCATGGCATTCGCGACGTATGCGCTCGCAACGCGGAACCTGAATTTCCAGCTCGCGAGCATCTGCCTCATGGGCGTGCACAGCGCGTTCTTCGCGGCGTCGAAGTATGGTTCTCTGCCAGAGATCGTGCCGTATGAAAAGCTCTCGTGGGGCAATGGCATCCTGGAGATGCTCACCTTCCTCGCAGCGATCTTCGGCACGCTGGCGGCTGGCGTGCTGGCGGTGAAGTTCGCACACGCGCCGCAGTGGCCGGGCTTCATCCTGCTCGGGCTGGCGCTGCTAGGTTGGACGTGCTCGCTGGGCATCACGAAGCTGAAGGCTGCCTCGCCTAACAAGCCGTTTCGCCTCAACTTTCTCGGCGAGCTGTGGCGTGAGTTTCGGTGGATGAAGACCGACCGCGACCTGTGGCGCGCGAACCTGGGCAACACCGCCTTCTTCTTCATCGCGGTGCTGGTGCAGATGAACCTGCTGCTCTACGCGGACCAGGTGCTGCGCGTCGATCCGCTGGCGAACAGTGGATTGCAGGTCGCGCTCGCGCTGGGCATGGCGACGGGCAGCGTGCTGGCGGGAAAACTCAGCCGTGATCGCGTGGAGTATGGGCTCATCCCGCTTGGTGCCGCACTGCTCGCGGCGATGGGTTTAGTGCTCGGCCTTCCAGGCGTGAGCCAGACGGTTTTCACGGGCGCGCTCGTGCTGCTCGGCATCGGTGGCGGCTTGTTCATCGTGCCCGTCGCCGCCGTCTTGCAGCATCGTCCACCGGCAGAACGCAAGGGCTCGGTGCAAGGCGCGGCCTCGTGGCTCTCATGGGTGGGCATCAGCCTCGCCGCCGTGCTGCAAGGCCAGCTCAGCCTCAGCTTCGGCTGGTCGCCAGGGCAGATCTTCTGGTTCTGCGCTGCCGCCTCGGCGGTGGTGGGCGTCTATGTGTTCGTGACGCGTCCTCGGGCCTTCCAGGAGATGGTGGGTCGGTGGCTGGGTGCCTCCACTGGGGGCCGCTGAGACCGTTTTCGGCGGCAGAAAGTGCCCTGAGCAGGCGGCGGAGGGAGTTTTCTACGCCAAGGGGTCGATTTTTTGTTCCAAGGGGAGGCCGCCGAGCGTCGCGGGGACGTCCCCCTGCGGCGCGGGATAGCTTCCCCGCAGGGCTGGGGATTTCCCCCCAGAGCTGAGGGGCGTCGGTCCGGGATGGGGGGCGTCCCCGTGGCGCAGGGGATGTCGTTCTGCGGCATGGGGAAGCGATCCCCGAGCGTCGGAAATCGTCCCCTTGGGCCACGGGATTGATCCCCCGGCGCGGAAAGGCATCCCCTCAGCATAAAAAATTCATCCCGCGACGTGGAAAACGCATGGCTCGGAGCCCGGCGGAACCTCATTGGCCCGAGCGAATCACCTGCAAAAGCCCGCAGCGCGCCCGCGTTCCGTGACGCCTATGCTCACACGCTCGATTTTGTTTTCTCTCTGCGCTGCTTCGGTAGCGATGGCGGATGCCCCCAAGGCCAAAAAGCCTGACATCACGAAGCTGGACCCGGCGATGGTCGCGCCGAAGTCGGTGATCAAGGAAGAGGTCGAGTGGCACGACGTGACGAAGTGGGGCGTGGAGGGTCGCGGCTGGACGAAGGAGGAGCGCCAGCGCTGGTTCGATCGCCTTCCAGCGAAGGCCGAGGGCAAGGTGACGGCCAATGTGTGGAACCTGAGCCGCGACAGCGCGGGGATGATGGTGCGCTTCCACACGGACGCGACGGCGATCTATGCGCGCTACAAGCTGAGCAAGGCACAGATCGGGATGCCCCACATGCCAGCGACTGGAGTGAGCGGTCTCGATTTGTATGCGAGAGGTGAAGGTGGGGCGTGGAAATGGGTGATGGTGACGAAGCCTGCGGCACAAACGGTGGAAACCAAGGTGATCGAGGGCCTGGCCCCAGGATCGCGTGAGTTCGCTGGCTACCTGCCGCTCTACAACGGCATCGAGTCCCTGGAGATCGGCGTGCCGAAGGGCGCGAAGTTCATGGGCCTGGCACCGCGCGCACAGAAGCCCATCATCTTCTACGGCACCTCCATCACCCATGGCGCATGTGCTTCACGCCCCGGCATGGTGCATACGGCGATCCTGGGTCGCCGCTTGGACATGCCGGTCATGAACCTGGGCTTTTCCGGCAATGGGAAAATGGATGCGGCAGTGGGTGAGCTGCTCTGCGCAGAGGATGCCGCCGCGTATGTGATCGACTGCCTGCCCAATATGAATGCCTCCGAGGTGGCAGCGAAATGTGAGCCGCTGGTGAAGCAACTGCGCGCAGCTCACGCGGACACGCCGATCATCCTCGTGGAGGATCGCCGCAACACGAACTCCTGGATCCTGCCCGCGCGTGACAAGCATCACACGGACAATCATGCGGCGCTGAAAGCCGCGTATAAGAAGCTGGTGGCCGAAGGCGTGAAGGGCCTGTCCTACATCGACGGCGATCACCTTTATGGCGATGACACGGAAGGCGCGACCGATGCGAGCCACGCCAGCGATCTGGGCTTCATGCGCCAGTCGGATGTGATGGAGCCAGTGCTGCGCAAGGCGCTGGGACTCCCAGTGAAGGTAGAGCCACAGGTGCGCCGCAGGGTCCTGATTCAGGCTCCGAAGACGAAGTGATCACTTCGCCTTGGCGGCCCAGAGCGTCGCATTGACGACCCAGCTCTCCATCCCGTCGGTTTGCTCGGGATGGGGAGAGCTGCACAGCACGCGCCCCTTGCCAAACGGCGCGGCGACCATCGCGGGTGAACCTACCATCACGCCCTTCGGCGAGCCGTTCTCGGCCAGCTCGGTGCGGAAGATCGCGAGCGGTTCGAAGTCAGGGATGGCTTCGATATTGGAGGCGCAATAAATCGGGCCATTGGCGTAGCGGACGTCATGCTCGCCGGGCTTGAAACCGAGGATCTCCTGGCCTTTCGGCGTGAACTCGAGCTTCACCGCGCCGACGCCGCGCTTCCATTTGCTGGAGACGGTCTTGGCGTCGAGCACCTTGAGCCCCCAGGAAAAGCCCTCGCACGCGAGATACGCACCCGCACAGATGCCGACATAGCCGCCACCGCTCTCGACGAAGTCGTGGACCTTCTTCACACCGACCTCGCCAATGGTTTTGCTTTGCCCGCTGCCGCTGCCGCCCGTGAAGATGATGGCCTTCGCATCGCTCCAGTCCTGGGTGCGCAGTTGCTCGGCGTTGAGTTTGACCAGATCGAACCGAGGGTCCTTGCCCAGCAGCTCGGTGACGCGCGGGATGCCTTTCCCTGCGGAGCCTTTGTCGTTGTAGAGGATGACTTTGATCTTGGACTCTGGCGTTTGTGCCTGAACCCAAGGGGCAAGGACGGCCAGGAGAACGAGGAGAGCACGCATGTAGTTCATAGGGGGCAAAGGGAGGCGTGGAAACGAAAGGTCCAGCGCGACCTTGCATCCTCACTGGTAGTGAATCATCGCCACTGTGGCACCGTGCGGGCAGTCGAATCGCGGGCGCGCTGCCGGAGGCTCTGGCAGCACCCACTCACAATGCCGTAACTGGTAACGCCGCCAGCGTTGCACCATCAAGAATCCCAAGGCGACCACCAGAAACAGCGCCGCTGCCCAGGTGAGAGATGACCACGGTGCCAGACCTGGTTCGTGGACTTCCGTGCCTGTGATTTCCAGCAAGGCGGGGGCCTCCGTCTTGGAGGGCAGCGCCTTGGCAATCGTCTCAGTGATTGCCACCGGATCAGCGAGACTGGGCTCCAGCCAAAACAACCGAATGGACAAGCGGATCAGCAGGCGATGCAATTGCTCTTCGCTATCCATCGTCTGCATCGCGCCCCGAATCGCATCATCAATGATCTGGCTCAGCTCCGCCGTCGGCACCCGGTCTCGGACGGCGCTGCTCATGAACAGCCGCAAACGCCAAGGCTCGCCCAACGGGCACACCGCCAGGCAGCAGTCTTTCTGAAGCAAGCTGCCCTGAGCCATCTTGGCCAGGTTCACCGCTGAGGGAAGTTTTTGGTCCGGCGGCAGCACCAGCAGATGGAGCGCCACCCGTGCATCACGAGCATGCGACTCCAGGAATCGTTCCAAGTCATCACGCACCACCTCGGGCAACTGATGCGATGGATCCAAGAGGTGCTGTCCGGGCGGAAGGCCTTCGACTTCCAGAAGGAACCGAGGATCCACTTCACGCAGTGTGTGCGCCTGCTGCCGCTGCGCCATCTGGGCAGCCCGTCGATCACGCGTGCCAATGATGAGCGCGGGAGGAAGGAACTTCGAGACATCCGTGTGCGGCTGCTGCGCCTCCGGCGAGTCCGCCTGTGAAGAGGCCGCGCCCAGGATAAAGCCTTGGGACATGCCCGAAACATCGGCAGCTATGCCTGGCCAAAGAGGAGACGGCTTCACCGCCCCGCCATCGCTTTGTCGCATCGCGTCCAGCTCCTGCGCGGACCACTGCGGAAGACCCAAAAACTCCTCCGTCTCTTGCGCCCAAGTGGCAGCACCTGGACAAAGAAGCATCACGATTATTAGAGCGACGGCTTTCATCAGGGCTTCAAAAGAAGGTAGATGGTTCGGCTGGCTCCCGCGCCTCAGCCTTCATCGGAGGCAACCCCAAATGATCGCCCTCGGAGGCGCGTGCATCTGGAAGCCGCCGGGCACGAGGTTTTCCAGCCCCCATGAAGCACTGTTGGCACGAGTTGAGAAGTCCGCGCACTGCCCGCCCATATTCACGGTGCCGCAAATGATGGCTCACACTGGCCAATAGTTCCGTGATTTTCTCAGCCGGAAGCAAAGACTCCAAGGCATATCCAACGCCGATGCTGGCATGGGATTGGCTGGGATTGATGATCAGCGCAACGGTCCACTCGGCTGGGTGCGGCACTCCCTGACGAGTCACGGCCCCCTGATTCACCAGCCAAATCGCTGCACCTCGGGCATCGACGCCGGTCGGAAGGTCGCCCAAAAACACCGTCACCTTCACCTGTGGAAACCGTCGCTCGAATTCGTCAACGTGGTGGCTCAGGTCCTGAAATTCAGTAAGCCTTAATGTTTTTGCGGGGTCGATGAGTGAATCCGCCAGTTGAACCCGATGCTCCCCCACCACAGCCTGTAAACTTCTCAAACTGAACCCACAGGCAGCACAAAATGCAGCTGTTGCTGGGGGATAAGCTCCACAGAAGGGGCAGGACATCGCAAAAAATAAGCGAAATTTCAAAAAAAACCAGTCGCTCCAACCCGCCGGGGAAAAAAGTGTTTACAATGACAAAGCTGTGTGATCAAATCGAGGTTGATCGTAGCGTTACTACGTTACCATCACCGCGCCCAACAGAGAATTATACCCTAGCTCATGAAAATAGCTCTGCTTTCTGCATCCATCGTTGCAATGACCCTGGCACCAAGCGCGAATGCGGCTTGGCAACGACTGGGAAGCATCGAAAAACGCCCCGTCGATAGTGCCTCGTCCAGCCTTACTGGCACGAAGATCGTGGCCTCAAAGGGTATCGGTCAGCCCGAGAACCTGTTATCGGATGATGTTACCCTCAGTTCCAAAGTGAATCCGGGCGTCAGCGATCTCACCATCGGCCTCGGGCGTCAGGTTGTGGTCGAGTTTGTAAGCCTCATCAACGAAGGTGCCGAAGGGCGAGTCTCCATCGAAGCCAGCCTGGACAACCGCAAGTGGTCGCCCCTTGCCCAGTCAGTCTTCACCGCAGCAGATCGCAGCTTCAACCTGCGTTTCGCTGGTGCCAATGCGAGCTACGTGAGAATCCAGTTTGACCTCTCCAAGGCAGGCAGCGTCAGCAGCGCTGCTATCTATGGCTCGGATTCAGATCAAGATTTCAAAGTCACTGATGCCGCTCCTGGCCAGCCTTCCCAGTCGATCAACGTCGCTGGTGGCCTGGGTGGCGGACGAATCATCTACATCAATCCATCGCCCGTTGGTGGAGACGAAACGGCATTGAAGTATGGTCGCTACGAGTTCCCAGAATCCCCCGACAAATTCCGCACGGTCATCTATGACTTCGGAACCGCCCGGACGCTGACTGAAATTGGTTCTGTTCACTCCCCCCGCCCTGTCCGCTTTTACGCTTATGCCTTCGAAGGAGATCTCCCCGAGAAGGAAGACTGGCGCGGACGCCGTTCCTTCGACCCTGCGGTGTTCGACGATATCAAGCCCGTGGCAACCGTTGAAGACCCTCGCGGCGTTGGCTACGTCAAAACGAAGCTCACCAAGTCCGTGAAGGCCAGATATGTGGCGCTACGCTGGGAGCCTGACTTCAATCCACCTAGCTTTGCTGTGGGTGATGTGTCCGTCATGGCCAGCGGCCTCAATGTGACCCCCAACAATCCCAATGGAACGGGTGGCGGTGCAGGTGGTGGTAGTGGCAATGGATCCGGCAACGGCTCAAGCGATGGCAATGGCGGAAATGATGCCCAAGGAAATCCTGTTGGCTCGTCAGCATTCTCCAATCCCTTCTCGATCGGAACCGGTGGCTACGGCTCTCCAGGACGTGCGGGAGCAAACCCCAATGCGGCTGGAAATGCTGGTGGCAATGCCGGTGCCGGAACTGGTGGCGGCAACCCCAATGACCGCGGCGTCAGCCCCTAATGAATTGGGTAGCTAAGCTCTGAAATCTCAAACCCGCTGTCGCATAACGACAGCGGGTTTTTTGTGACCTTTGCATTGCCACAAAAGCGTCTCAACCTTTTAGCTAGCGCAGCGACCTTACAGCTTCACCACCTTCAGAGCGATGAAGACGGGGAATTCCTCGGCAGCGCGGTGCTCGCCGCGGCTGCGGGAGCCGGGCTGGGAGCGACGGTGGCTATGGAGTTCCTCGCACTGGGTCACAGCGAGGCCTGCGCCGCCGATGGCGTTCAGGTAAGCCGACAGTGAGCGGTGGTGGAACCATGTCTGCTCTCCAGTGGCTTGGCCGGGATGCGTGGTGATGGGGATGCTCAGCGGCTGGCTGTAACGGTCGAGCCGGCGATACTGCACCTTCTTCTCCTCGTCCCATCCCCAGTGTGACTGGCGCGGGATGCGGAAGCAAGGGTGCATAAAGATGATGATGGCGCGGGCTCCGGGTTTGAGAGCTTGAGCGAGGTGGGTGAAGAGCTTGTCGATGGCCTCCAGATCATGCACGGCCATGATGCAGGCGGCGGCATCGAACTTGCCATCCGCCCAGGTGGCGTTGGTGCACACGTCGGCGATGAGATACTTCACCTTAGGATCACGCGAACGCTCGCGGGCAGCGATGATGAGCTTGGGCGAGGCATCGACGCCGACGACTTCCTGCACGCCCTGCTCGATGAGCAATCGGGCGAGCACGCCCTGGCCGCAGCAGAGGTCGAGCACGCGCTCGCCGGGCTTGGCAGCCAGCATCTTGAGCGCGGCGGGGAGGATAACGTTCTTATGGTAGTCGGAGCCCTCGTCGCCGACGAGCTTGTCATACCACGAGGCCACCTGGTCCCAACCCTGCCCCGGACGTGGCTGGGGATTGGAACCGTGCGGCCCGGAGGGCCGACGACCATGGCTAGGTTTGCGGAAGGGTGCGGGCACGGGCCTTATTTGTTGTCAGCGTGCTCGGCCTTGTAGTGTTCGGCGAGGATGTCGCGTCCGAAGTCACCATCGAAGTCGCGCCACACGCTGTGGACGTGGTTCGCGCCGTTCTGCACGTTGTCGTATTCCAGGAGGAAGGTCTTGCCTTGGACGCGGTAGTAGTGGGGCTCGCCGCGTTCCTTGCCACCGGCCCAGCCGAAGAAGATCGGGCCGCTCTTCTCGATGCGCTGCCAGGCTTCATCGGCGATCTCGGGGCGCAGGCGTTCGAGGTATTCGCGGACGATGAGGTGCAGCTGGGCTTTCTGCTCGGCGGTGAGATCAGAATCCGCGATGCCATCGGGCTTGAGCGGGTTCACCTTGTGCTCGGCGGCGGTGATCATTTCCTTCGGGGCCTCGGGGGCGACGACCGCCTTTTTCCACTGCTCGTCGTTGAGGCTCTTCACCAGCGTGCGGCCCAGCTCTTCTTCGTTGTGCATGACGCGCAGGCCTTTCATCGGGCCGACCATGACTTCGCCGGGGTTGGAGCCGAAGAACGAAGGTGTCGCACGGAGGAACTGGCCATCCTTGATCGTGAAATTCATCGCGAGGTGGTGCCCTTCGATGCGCCAGCCCCAGGTGCCGGTGGGGTTTGGGGTGCCGAAGATGCTCACGTAATACTTGCTCGGGTCGCGCTTTTCACGCGTGGCGGAGCGCTTCGATTCATCGGCGGCGGACTCCATTTCATAGAGCACTTCTTCGAGGCTCATGATCGTCTCTGCCTTCATCATGCCGCGATAGCCGAGGCCGCTGGCCATCAAGGCGTGGGCCAGGAGGCGCTGCTGGTCGGTCATTTCCTTCATCGGCAACCCCTTGCGCTCGCGGGGGATGAAGTGCCAGTTCTCGCGCTCCTCGTCCTCGAACTTGAACACGGCCTTGGCGCGCTGTTCCTCCTTGAGCGAGCCGAGGAAGGCATTGGCAAACTCTGCCATCTGCGCGTCCGCATCATGGGCGCGGACAGGCATGGTGGGCAGAAGGAGGGCGGCGAGGAGGAGGAGACAGCGAGCGATGGATTTCATGAGCGTCGGTTTAGGCGATGCCACTGAACGCGCAGAGCGCCAGCGGTTTGTCAGCGGGAAGAATCCAGGTGCTCATGGCACTTTCCCTGATGAAAGACCAGAGGCGTCGTCACGTTTTAGCGGCCCCCTACCCCCTATTGCCATGATAAAGAACCTCCTCCGCCTTGCCAGCCTGGGCTTGATTGCTGCCTGCACCCTCGGACAGGGACTCGCGGCCAGCATCGACCTCAAGGCCACCGCGTCCAAGATCGATCAGCTCGTTGCCGCCGATCTGGCCAAGCACAAACTCCAGCCCAATGCTCTCACCACGGACGAAGTCTTCGTGCGCCGCGTGTATCTCGACGTCGTGGGCCGCATCCCCACGCTGAAGGAGACCAACGAATTCCTCCAGAGCACCGACAAGGACAAGCGCTCCAAGTTGATCGACACCCTCATCGGCAGCGAAGGCTATGTTCAGAACTTCTTCAACTACTGGAGCGATGTGCTCCGCCTCAAGTCCCAGATGATCGGTGGCGGCCAGAGCGCCTCGGCGGCCTATGCTTATCAAAACTGGCTCAAAGACAGCCTGCGTGACAACAAGCCCTTCGACAAGATGGTGCGGGAAATGGTCACCGCCGATGGCAAGACGTATGAGAATGGCGCGGTCGGCTTCTACATTCGCGACTACAACATGCCGCTCGATAACATGGCGGTGACCACGCAAATCTTCCTCGGCACCAGCATGGTCTGCGCCCAGTGCCACAATCATCCCTTCGATAAGTGGACGATGATGGACTACTACCAGATGGCCGCTCACACCTATGGCATGACGGGCACCAATGGCCTCACCAATCCTCTCCTCGCCCAGGCGATGTATGGCGGCGGCGCTCCGAAGAGCAAGAAGGCCAAGTCCGCCCAAACAGTGTCCAAGATGGACCTCCCCGACGGCATGCAACGCAAAGACATCGGTCGCGCCATGAGCGAGATCCTCCGCCCCCTGCGCTACAACACCGTCCTCGACGAATCCCATCGCCGCGCGCTCAAGCTCCCGCAGGACTACAAGTATGACGATGCCAAGCCCAAGGCCACCATCGAGCCCGTGATCCCCGCCGCCTTCTCCAAGGACGGCAAGATCGTCAAAGGCACAGATTCCCCCGTCGATGCCTACGCCTCCTGGATGACCAGCAAGAGCAACCCACGCTTTACCACCGTGATCGCCAACCGCCTCTGGCGCAAAGTGATGGGCCTTGGCCTGATCGAGCCCGTGGACGAGATCACGGATTCCACGGTGCCTAGCAATCCCCAGCTCATGACCTTTCTGGAAGAGACCATGAAGAGCGTGAACTACGACATGAAGGAATACCTCCGCGTCGTGCTCAACAGCGAAACCTACCAACGTGCCGCACACAACAAAGACGTGGAGCTGTCCGAGCCCTACCACTTCCAAGGTCCCGTCCTCCGCCGCATGTCCGCTGAGCAAATCTGGGACAGCATGGTCGCCCTCTACAAGCCCAGCCCTGATCAACCGAGCGTCGCTCAAAAAATCGCAGGCGAGACGGCACTCCGCCGCATCGAGTGGATGGATCGCGCTCTTAACAGCCTCCCTCCTGAAGAACTCAAAGCCTGCGCTGTAAAAGTAGCCCAGAAGCAACGCGAACTCGCTGATGAAGTTCGCAAGGCACAGGAAACCCTCACTGAAGCGAACAAGAACAAGGACGAGGATGCCATTCGCGCTGCGAAGAGAGCCGTGAGCAGCCAGCGCAAGCGTCTTGATGAAGCCGTCGAAGAAATCGTCTATGACACGGGCTTCAAGCGCTTCGCTGAACTCGCGCGCCAGGGCAAGCTGGATGAGTTCAGCAAGGATGAGGAGTTCGCTCGTGAAGTCGCCGCCGTCGTGAAGGCCAAGAATGGCAAGGACCTCCACATCGACGAGGCGCTCGGCATTCTCGCCAAGCAGCAACGCACCCGCGCCGAGGAAATCGCCAAGCAACGCAAGAAAGCCGACGCCGAGCGTTTCAACGTGAAGCTCAAGAGCGCCGACAACGCCAAGCAGTCACTCGCCTCGTGGGAATCGTTCCGCGACACCATCTACGTTCGCGCTTCAGACATCCGCAGCCCCGCCCCGAACGGCCACTTCCTCCGCGAGTTCGGCCAGAGCGACCGCGAGATTGTCGAAAACGCCAGTGAAGATGCCAGCGTGGGTCAGGCTCTCATGCTGCTCAATGGCAAGACCTTCAGCCACCTGATGAACCCCTACACCGCCGTCGCCCGCGCCATGGCCGGAGCCAAGGAAAAAGGCAGCGATGCTCTCATCGACACCGTCTATCTCGCCCTCATGAGCCGCAAGGCGACCGACGCCGAGAAAGCCGTGCTCCGCCCTGTGGCTGACAACGCGGATGCCACTGATCGTGGCGACGTGCTCTGGACCGTCCTCAACACCCGCCAGTTCTTCTTCATTCAATAACCGGAAACCGAGAACCCATCCCCATGAATCTCATCCAAGACCCCTTCTCACGCCGCACCTTCGTCAGCGGCGCAGCCAAGTCCTTCCTCGGCGTCAGCGCTATGAGCGTGCTCGGCGGCAAGGCCCTCGCTGTGCCCGGCCAGGATGCTTCCAAGATCAAGCAAATCGCCACCGCCCACAACGTCATCTACCTCTACATGACCGGTGGCATGAGCCACCTCGACACCTTCGATCCGAAGCCGGAGAACAAGGATGTCATGGGCCTGACCAAGACGATCAAGACCAATGCCGACGGCATCCAGCTCTCCGAGAACCTGCCGCTCGTCGCCCGTCAGATGGACAAGGTCGCGCTCATCCGCAGCATGTTCTCCACCCAGGGCGCGCACGAGCAGGGCCAATACTATCAGCACACCAGCTATACCCTGCGCAGCAGCATTCGCCACCCTTCCATGGGCGCATGGCTGGAGAAGTTCCAAGGCCGTGGCAATCCCACGCTGCCGGGCTCCGTGATGATCGGCAATGACAGCCGCCACCCAGGTGCTGGCTTCTTCGAGAGCCGCTTCGCCCCGCTCATGATCAATGACCCCGAGGCTGGCATCAACAACGTGAAGACCAACCAGTGGTTCACCGAGGAGCGCTTTCATGATCGCCTCTCGATCGCCAAGCAGCTCGACAAGCAGTTCGCCGAAACCTACAACGTCAAGAACGTGCGCGCCTACGCCGACATGTATGACGATGCTCTCAAGATGATGAAGAGCGAAGAGTTGAAGGCCTTCGATCTCGGCAACGAACCCGACGCCTTGCGCGCCAAGTATGGCAATGATCGCTTCGGCCAGGGCTGTCTGCTTGCCCGCCGCCTCGTCGAGCACGGCGTGCGCTTCGTGGAAGTCAGCTTCGGCAACTGGGACACGCACAATGCCAATTTCACCCGCGTGCCCGAGCTGTGCGATGAGTTGGATTCCGCGCTCAGCACCTTGCTTCAAGACCTCAGTTCGCGCGGCATGTTGGACAACACACTCGTCGTGCTCGCCACCGAGTTCGGCCGCACGCCTGAGGTGAATGCCAATGATGGACGCGACCACCACGCCACTGGCTTCACCTGCCTCATGGCTGGCGGCGGCGTGCGCGGCGGCCAAGTCTATGGCGCAACGGATGAAGGTGGCAAGAAGGCCATCGACAAGCCCACCAGCATCCCAGACTTCAATGCCACGATCGCCTATGCCCTCGGGCTCCCGCTGGATCAGGTGCTCTTCTCCCCGAGCAAGCGCCCCTTCACCGTCACAGACAAGGGCAAGCCGATCACCGAAATCTTCGCCTAATCCTCATCACAACCGATCCCTCCATGGCGCGACCTTCACCGGTCGCGCCATTTTTGTTTTGGAGAGATTGCCCTGCTACAGAGACCACCAGGGTTTCACATCTTCCACCGCAGCACTGGCTCGCTGCATGATCATCACATAGTCACCACCCATTTCCTCGTTCACCTGGAACTTATGCACGACGTCAAACATCTCTTTGTAGGCCCAGTCGCTGTCTTCGAAGTCCTTGGTTAGTCGTGCAAAATCTGCCAGCTTGGCACCCACTTCGCCAGCCTG
Organism: Verrucomicrobiota bacterium; assembly: GCA_963204975.1. Taxonomy (GTDB): domain Bacteria; phylum Verrucomicrobiota; class Verrucomicrobiia; order Verrucomicrobiales; family Verrucomicrobiaceae; genus JAEUHN01. The sequence continues at coordinate 37,650 of CAUJJC010000272.1, forward strand.
ATTGCCCAGCTCGTCGATCCTTCGATCCAGCAAGGTGATCCGCCTCTCCACGTCAGCTTTGCGAGCCTTCAACGAGTCTGTGATTTCATCGACGTAAAGACGCAGAAGCTTCTCCAATCGGGCTTTTCGTTGCTTCGCTTCGTCGAGTTTGGCGGCATCAGGAGTCTTGGACTCAGAGAGCACCTCAATGTCCACCTTGCACACCGTCAGTTCGCTGCGGGCATTGAGGTAGTCCATCTCGGACCGCGTGAGGCCCGCAGGCATCGGTGATGTGGACCCACTATTGGCTGAAGAACTTGCTGGCAGTTCGGCAGCCATGCGACGTTGGGCAATGCTCGCTTCCACGTCTTTCAGAGACTGTTCGATGTCGGTGAGTTCCAGCAGTAACTGGTTCTTGTCGAGGGTGACCTGCTTGAGAATCTCCACCGTCTGACCCTGGCTGTTCGTGAGCACCACGACGTTGTTCGCCTTCTTGAATGCCTCCAGCTTCTCAGCCTTCTCCTTATTCGCTTTTTCACGTTTCACCACATCCTCGGCCATCGCCGTGAGGGCCTTGTTGCGTTGCTGCTCGCGGATCTGTTCACGGAAGGCACGGAACTCATCCAGAAGCGCGTCGAGAAAGACGCGGGTGAATTTCGGATCTGCGCCGATAGCGACGACGTTAAAAATGGCGCTGCCTTTGTTTTGCCTGACCTGGATGTCCACGTCGGCCTCTTTGAGGTCGGGGTTCAATGCCCTGACGCGCTCCAACGCATGGCGGCGCATCTCCGCACTCTCCAGAGTCTCGATAACGGTGCCGTAGAAGTCCTGGAGATACTCTTGATACTGCGGACCGCTCCCGCTGTTGCTCACCATTCGACCACCAGCCACCAGCTTGGCGAGACTCATGTATTGAGGGGGCTTGGTCTTGCATCCCACCAGCACCACGGTGCTCATGCTGATCACCATGATGACCATCGTGGCAGACGCGAGTGCACCCAGGCGATCACGCCAGGGATTGTTGCCCAGCAGTGAACGCACACGTTGTTCGAGATCGCTGTAGCCAGACATCGCAATGCCCACACGCATCCCTGGCGTGGCAAGGCATGAGCCACGGGCGATCTGCACGAGAGCCTCCGCGTAGTCCGGCACCGTCAGCGATTGCGTCACCGTCAGATCGTCAGCGGCATGCTCCGCCTCCGCCTTCATCTTGCGCAGAGCGACCCAGCTCAGGGGCATCCACCACCAAGCACATGCCGCCAGAGTCCCAAGCGCCTGCCACAGCCCATCTCTGCGTAGGTGATGCGCGCGTTCATGCTGAAAGGCGGCGCGCAGTTTGAGGTCATCCCAGGTGGCAGCTTCGGTGGGAAGCCAAACGACGGACTTCAGCCAACCGGTGATCACCGGGGAGCGAACGCGAAATGACATGCGGCATCCAAGGCCCACAGGGCAAAGGGCCTGCACGGAGGCAGACGGAGCCTCGCCGCTGCGGCCCAGCCACCAGCGGCCCACGAGGCAACCCGCAGCCCTCCAGAACGCCATCAACAAAAATCCGAGCAGCCAGAGGGTCGTCACTCGATCATCGAGCCGCCGCAGAAACAATGGCCACCCCTTTGTCACCGCCACCTTCTTCGCCGCCGCAGCCGGCATGGGCGGCACTGGATGTGGCTGCACGGTGATCGTTGCATTCTCGCGAGAGGTTCCAAGAGAGCCCGTGGTGGCCGATGTCGTCTCCGCAGAGTTGCGCTTCAGCGTCATCAAAGGCGGGTCCTGCTTCACCGGCAGATGATCGGCGACATTGATGGCAAAGCCGAAGTCTGCGAGCGGTGCCGGGCGCGCCATCCAGCCCGCAAGCACGAGCAGCATCGCAAGTGTGAGCCGCCACACCCAGTTGCGGGCACGCGCGGAGCGATGGGCGAGCGTATGCACCACGAACCACGCCAGACTGAATACGGCTGTGGCTTTGAACGCAGACGCCAGCACGGCGAAGAAGCCAGGATACCTGGCGTGCAGAGACAATAGAGAGTCGATAAGAGCATTCATTTTTCGCGGGCCTCCTGGATCAGTTTCATGAGTTTATCAGCATCCTCGGCGGAGATTCTGGCCTTGCGCTGGCCGAGCAATGCCAGCGCTGCCTCACCGACGGAATTGTCAAAGAAGCGCTCCACCAGACTGTGCAGCGCCTTCACTCGTGCCTTGCCCGCCGCGACTGGCAGCCTGAACCAGTCGCGCCCCTCGACGTGCTCCTTGAGCAGGATCTCCTTCTCCACCAGTAGCCGGAGGATGGATCGCACGGCGGAGTAAGTCGGTGCATCGGGCAGTTCCTCCTCGATCTGACGCCCCGTGCAGCGCCCGTGCTTCATCACAATTTCCACGACCTGCCGTTCTCGACGGCTGAGATTTTTGGCTGAATTATCGTCCCACATGCCTGCTGGTTTATCAACATGCTGAAAAATCAGCAAGGCAAATCTGCTGATTTTTCAACACCCCACCGATAACGCGGCTCACGGCATCGCCTTCTTCACTTCACCGTGAATCCCTGTGGCGTTTCACCCACGAAGAAGACATCCCGGTCAGGCCTCGAGCCCGGTGAGTGGATGTCCAGCATCACGAGTGCATCGTCAGCCGTGATGAAGCCGTGCGTGGTGCCCGGCGGCAGACGAAGAAAGTCGCCTCGCCTCAGTTCGTAACGCTCGCCATTGAGCAGCGCGATGCCACTGCCTTCGAGCACATAGTAAATCTCTTCCGCCACCTTGTGATAGCTCACCCCCGTCGTGCTGTGAGGCTCAATGCGGACACGATAAGCAGTGCCTGCCTCCTCATCCTCGCGAGGAATCAAGGACTCGATTTGATAGGGTCCGAGCCTTTGCGGAGCGGAGACAGGCGCGTCCTCGCGAACGTGAAGAATGCGCAGGCTCATGGGTTCGTTTTCAACCACTCAATCACTTGGCTCAGCGCGCGTGCACGATGGCTGAGCTGGTTCTTCACTTCTCCCGGCAGCACTCCGAAGGTCTCAGTGTAGCCATCTGGCACGAACAAGGGATCGTAGCCAAATCCACCGCTGCCCTGCTCGGTGATGAGGATGCGTCCCTCGACTGCTCCATTGAAAGCCCCAAGCGTCTGGCCATCGCGTGCCAGCACCATGCAGCAACGGAATCGTGCAGTGCTCTCACGTCCTGCGAGTTCGCGTTTCACCCGCTCGCGATTGTCCGCGTCCGTGGCCGAAGGTCCGGCATAACGAGCCGAAATCACGCCCGGTGCGCCGCCCAGAGCATCCACTTCCAAACCCGAGTCGTCCGACAGCACCAGCACCCCCGGCAGCTCGCGACTGGCACTCTCCGCCTTGATCCTCGCATTGGCTTCAAAGGTAGTGCCGTTCTCCTCGGGCGAACTCAACTGCGGATGCGCCCGCAAGTCCTCGAGCATCCAATCGGACCCGAGGATGGCAGCGATCTCCTGGGTCTTGTGGGCATTGCCGGTGGCGACGAGCAGCGTTCGGGAAGTCATGGCCGAAGCCCATAGCATAGTGGGCCGAGCCCGCAATTCGCGGTTGCCGCCGCGCCGATGAAGTCTATGATCCCACGCGTTCACGCAAGGCCGGGTTAGCTCAGTGGTAGAGCAACTGATTTGTAATCAGTAGGTCGTCGGTTCAAATCCGACACTCGGCTCCAGACTCCCTTCGATCAAAAGTCTGGCAATTTGAATCCCCCATTCCGATGGACTGGAACCGGCTTTTCACACGCATCTTTTTCGGGGAGTGGTTTCAGAACGACGAAATCTCGATCCAGATGGCCGAACTACGAAAGAAGGCCGAGTTCGGCGACCCTCAGGCTCAGTATGAACTCGGCAACCGCTACCATAACGGCACGAACGTCGCCGAGGATCCGGAGGCAGCCGTCCACTGGTGGCAGAAGGCTGCGAACGTTGGGCACAAGGACGCTGCGATGATGCTCAAGTTCAGCGCCGACAATACGCTTCCGGCCAAGGTTTTTCGAATCTTGGGCAGCGGCCGTGACGACTAGCGACGGACTTAAATCCGGCGCCAGTTGCGACCATCGGTGACGAGCATCTCATCGGCTTCGCGGGGGCCCCATGATCCGGCGGGATACTCGCACATGGGCGGTGGCTCGGCGGACTTGTGCCAAGCGTCCTCGATGACGTCGATGTAGCGCCAGGCGTGCTCGACTTCATCATTGCGGGCGAAGAGGGTGGCGTCGCCGGCCATGGCATCGAGCAGCAGGCGCTCGTAGGCCTCGGGCGAGGCCTTGCCGAAGCTCGTGGAGTAATGGAAGTCCATCTTCACCGGTTGCATTCGCAGGAGCACGCCGGGCTGCTTCGAGAGCATGCGCAGGCTGATGCCTTCATCGGGCTGAATGCGAATGACGAGGGCGTTGTCGTTTCCGGTCACGTCTTCGGTTTTGAAGAGGTTCTGCGGCGGACGCTTGAAGTGCAGGCTGATCTCCGTGGACTTCTTCGGCAGTTGCTTGCCCATGCGCATGTAGAAGGGCACGCCCTGCCAGCGCCAGGTATCAATCTTGAGCCGAAGGGCGACGTAGCTCTCGGTCATGGACTGCGGATTGACGCGATCTTCCTGACGATAACCCACGCGCTTCACGCCATCGACGACGCCCTCGGTGTATTGGGCGCGAATGACATTGGCGGCGACATCGGCGGGGCTGGTCAGCGGACGCAGCGAGCGGATGACCTTCACCTTCTCATCGCGAACGGAATCGGCACTGAGGTCGGTGGGCGGCTCCATGGCGACGAGGCTGAGGAGCTGGAAAAGGTGGTTCTGCACCATGTCGCGGAGGGCACCAGCGGTGTCGTAGTAGCCACCGCGTCCGCCTTCCATGCCGAGGTTCTCGGAGCAGGTGATCTGGACGTGATCGATGTAGCGGCTATTCCACAGGGGCTCGAAGATCTCGTTCGCGAAGCGCAGCACCATGAGGTTCTGCGCTGTTTCTTTGCCCAGGTAATGGTCGATGCGGTAGGTGTCTTTCTCTTCGAAGACTTCGCCGACGATGCGATTCAACTTCTGCGCACTGGGCAGGTCCTTGCCGAAGGGTTTCTCGCACACCACGCGCGACCATTTGCCCTCGGGGGCCTGATTCAGTCCGGCAGCGGCCAGTTGCTCCAGCACGACGGAAAAATACTCGGGAGCCGTGGCGAGATAGAAAAGGCGGTTCGCAGGGGCTCCGCGTTCGGCATCGAACTTGTCGAGCAAGGCCTTGAGCGATGCATACCCGGCCGCATCGGTGAACTCGCTGCGGTGGTAGTGGATGCTATGCGAGAAGGAGGCCCAGAGTTCATCGTTATGACCCTGGCGGGAGAACTTCTTGTTCCCTTCCAGCATCTCGGCGCGGAAGCCGTCGTCGGATTTTTCGCGCCGGGCAAAGCCGACCACCTTGAACTGCGGCGGCAGGTCGCCCGAGGCAGCCAGGTTGTAGAGCGCAGGGACGAGCTTGCGGTAGGTGAGGTCGCCGGACGCGCCAAAGATCACCACGGTGCAGGGCTCGGCGCGCTGCCGGGTGATAAGCGTGTCGAGGAAGGGGTTTTCGAGAGCTTCGGACATGAGGGGCGCGGATACTAGCCCCGTTGCCACTCCACGCAAGCACTCGCACCCCTCGGGCGATGAAGCCTTTGCACGAAAACGCTGAACCGGATTCAGCTTACTTGATCGGCGAGAAATCGACCGCCTTCATGAAGACGGACTTCACACCGCCCTCCTTGATCGTCAGCGGACCATCCTTCTCACTCTCCGCCTTGGCCGCGATCCACTCGGGGTCCGCGCGGAAGGCACCGAACGAGGCTTGGGCCGCATCGCGACTGGCGTGGGCGAGGACGTAAATCAGCTGCTTCCCGCCGCCCGTCTCCGCATCCGTGGGCGACCAGTAACCAATGTGCGTCATCCCATGCTTGGAAAACAAGGCCACCGTGTGCTCGCGGAAGCGCTTGTGCAGCGCGTCCAGCTTGCCGTCGTTGGTCGTGTAGGTGCGCAGCTCAAACACCCGTTCCCCTCCCGTGCCCGGCTGAATCGCACACGAGTAATCCGTCGCCTTCATGAAGATGGACTCCGGCTTCGAGGCCAGGATCTTGCCATTCAACTCGCTCGCCTTCGCCGCCGCCTTCCAGTCAGGATCAGCCTGGAAGGCCGCCCAGGAGGCCTTCGCCGCCTCACGGCTCTTGTGCGCGATCACGTAGATCAGCTTGTTGCTCGCGCCATCAGCCTCATCCATCGGCACCCAGTAGCCGATGTTTTCCATCCCGTGCTTTTCAAAGAGCTTGCATGTGTGATCGCGGAACCGCTTCAGCAGGTCGGGCAGCTTGCCCTCATTCGTCACGTAAATCCGCAGCTCAAAGGTCCGCGCATCTTCGGCAGCATGAGTGGCAGCAGTGAAACCCAAAGCCAGGGCCAAAGCCGTGGCGATCCAGTGACGACGAGAGAAGAGCGAATTCATGAGTGAGCCCGTCATAACGTCTGCCAGAACCGAAACTCGCGAGACAATGCTCCCGCATCGCGTCCGTCACTTTCCCCTTGCCTCGATAGCAATCCTGGAACTTGGAAGCCCTCACGAGAAACCGCCAACCCCGACGCCCCGCCCATGTCCGATCCCACCCGCTCCGAGCTTCGTTCCATTCTCCTCGCCAAGTCCGTCAAGACGGGCGACTTCACCCTTGCCTCCGGTGCCAAAAGCAACCTCTACGTGGACTGCCGCGTCACCACGCTCGATCCCCGCGGTGCCGTGCTCGTCGGCCAGCAGATGCACAAGCTTGTGCGCAACGAGGAAGCCAGGCGCGGCGTGAAAGTGGACGCTCTCGGCGGACTCACCATGGGTGCCGACCCCATCTCCCTCTCCACTGCCATGACCAGCAGCATGGCCGGCGATGCCACCCCGATTCGCTGCTTCGTCGTGCGCAAGGAAGCCAAAGGCCACGGCCGCAGCAAGCGCATCGAAGGCAACTTCCAGCCCGGCGACAGCGTCGTCGTCGTCGATGACGTCATCACCACCGGCGACAGCACGCTCAAAGCCATCGCCGCCGTCGAAGAAGAAGGAGCCAAGGTCGCCTTCGTCGTCGTCCTCGTCGATCGCGAAGAGGGCGGCCGCGCCAACATCGAAGGCAAAGGCTACCCCGTGGCCGCCTTGTTCACGAAGACGGAGTTGATTGGGTAGGGCACACTACCGGTTGCCCACCTGGTAAATGCCAGGCTCACGTTTGGTGTGTAACATTTAGTCATTCGTCATTCGCCAATCGTCATTTGGCGGGCATTTTACGCACCCCTCACCCACGTCCTATTTGCCCCATGCCCCGTGTTTTCATCAAGACCTACGGCTGCCAGATGAACGAGCGCGACTCCGAGCAGGTGTCGCAGATGTTCATCGAGCGCGGCTACACGATGACGCGCACAGAGCACGATGCGGACGTGGTGCTGATCAATACCTGCTCCGTGCGCGATCAGGCCGAGCAGAAGGCGATTGGCAAGATGGGCATGGTGCGGCGTCGGCGCGTGCCGCTGGTCACGGGTTTCATGGGTTGCATGGCACAGAGCCGCGGGGCGGAGCTGCTGGACACGAAGGTGGACCTGGTGGTCGGCACGCAGAAGTATCATCGCGTGGTGGAATACGTGGAGCAGGTGATCCGCGCGAAGGAAGCGAAGCAGATGGACGACGAGCGTTTCAGCATCGTCGATGTGGAGGAGGAAACGGAGTCGCAGAACGCGATCCGCGACCATCAGCTCAAGGAGAAGCAAGCCAGCGCCTTCGTCAGCATCATGCAGGGCTGCAACATGAAGTGCACCTTCTGCATCGTGCCTTACACACGCGGCGGCGAGCGTGGCCGGCCCATTGCAGACATCGTGGACGAGGTGAAACGCCTCGCGGATCGCGGTGTGAAGGAAGTCACGTTGCTCGGTCAGATCGTGAATCTGTATGGCCGTCACGAGTTCCCCGTCGTGGATGGCAAGTCGCCGTTCGTGCAGTTGCTCGAGGCCGTGCATGAGGTCGATGGCATTCAGCGCATCCGCTTCACCAGCCCGCATCCCATTGGCTACAAGAAGGACCTCATCGCTGCCTTCACGTATCTGCCGAAGCTGTGCGAGCACGTTCACCTTCCGCTGCAAAGCGGTAGCGATGCGATTCTGAAGAAGATGCACCGCCCCTACTCGACGGCGAAGTTCGAAGAACTCGTCGCGAGCATTCGCGAGGCCCGGCCGGACATCGCGGTGACCACGGACATCATCGTCGGCTTCCCCGGCGAGACGGATGAGCTGTATCAAGAGACCCGCGCGCTGTGCGAACGTGTGCGTTTTGATAACGCCTTCATCTTCCGCTACTCGAAGCGTCGCGGCACGCCCGCAGCGGAGATGGATGACGAGCTTCAGCTCAGCGAGCAGGTGAAGGAAGCGCGCAATCAAGACCTGCTCTCCGTGATCAACGAGATCTCGCTGGAAGGCTACGCGAAGCTGGTGGGCACGAACGTGGAGATCCTCTGTGAAGGCCCGAGCAAGACCAATCCCGACCGCCTCACGGGCCGCACGCGCACGAACAAGATCGTCATCATCGAAGGCAACGATCAGCGGCACGTCGGCGAGATCTTTGACGTGCGCATCGACCACTGGGAGAACTTCACCCTTTACGGCGATCCGGCACTCTCCGTGTGATTCATGCAGCGCTGGTGGTCACGACTTCTCTGGTGGAGCTGGGCGCTGATCGTGGTGCTGGTGCTGGCGATGCATCTCTTCGGCCAGCGTTGGTGGTTGGTCGGTGGGCTGGTTTATGCACCACCGCTGATGTGGATCTGGTTCCTGGCCATCATCGGCCTCGCCTCATGGTGGATGGAGCGAAAACTCGCCTGGGTGTGCCTCGCGACGATGGGCATTCTGATGGGACCGCTCTGGGAATGGCGCACCCATCGTCCGGTATTCCATCGGTCGGTCTGGCAGAGCCCGCGCACGCTTCGAGTGCTCACCGCGAATCGCGGTGACCACCATGGGCACTCGATGGCGGACTTTGTGATCCAGCAGAAGCCCGATGTCATCGCCATCCAGGATGCCATCTACCGGCAAGCCTATGTGCCCGGCAGCCCTGAATACGCAGGCCTGATCAATCAGAGTCGCGTGGGCGAGTTTCTCCTGCTGAGCCGTTACCCCATTGTCAAAACTCAGCTCCTCCTCACCTCGCTGCCTCCCACGCCGGAACGTCCGCGCAATCTCCAGTTCAAGGCTGCCCGCTTCGAGATTGACTGGCATGGGCAGCCGGTCGCGATCTACAGCGCTCACCTGCCGTCACCACGGCAGTATATTCGAAAAGTGGTTCGAGAACCTTCGCCACTCCATCTTGCCCAGTTGAAACGTCATTGGGCCGAGCATGAAGCCATCATCGCTGATCTCACCGAACGAATTGAGGCGGACAACCTTCCGGTCATCGTTCTCGGCGACTGGAACCAGCCCCCCATCGGCCCCAACTACCGACAGCTCATTCGCAAGCTGCAAGACGCCCACACGCAGGCAGGCCTCGGCTACGGCGCGTCGTTCCCAGGCGACTGGTGGAATCCCTTCACCCTGGGTCGTGTATGGATGCGCCTCGATTTGATTCTGTGCTCTCGCCAGTGGCGAGTCCTGCGCAGCGAGGCGGAACCTGAAAGCGAAACCCAACACTGCGCCGTCAGCGCCGTGTTGCAACTGAGGTGATCCGACGCAAGGCCCGATCATCCGGCGCTGTAATTGTTCCTTGTGATCCCCGCCCTCATCATCGCCGCTGCTGCTGCCACCACCTCGCCCGACTTCGTCCGCGAGGTGAAGCCGATCTTTGAGAAGCACTGCTACGAATGCCACGGTGCTGAGAAGCAAAAAGGTGGGCTCAGACTTGATGCCAAGGCCCATGCGCTCAAGGGCGGCGAGGAGCACAAGCCGCTTTGGCTTGCTGGCAAGAGCACCGAGAGCGTGATCGTGCGGTTCGTGTCCGGTCAGGAGCCGGACATGCAAATGCCGCCGAAGGGCGAGAAGCTCAGCACTGCCGAGATCGAAACCTTGCGCCGCTGGATCGACGCGGGCGCGCACTGGCCAGACGACGGCGTGGTGCTAAACGATCCGCTCAAGACGCACTGGGCTTTCCAACCGCTCGCGGTCAAGCAGCAGGCAGCACGGAGCATGGATGACTTTGTTCGCGAGAAGCTCAAGGCGAGCGGTCTCGCGATGTCCGCACCGGCGGATGCGCGCACGTTGATTCGACGGCTGTATCTCGATCTGACTGGATTACCGCCAACACCCGAGCAAGTCGCCGAGTTTGTCACCGCCCACGACCAGCATCCAGAATCGAGCATCCAGAATCTAGTCACCAAACTCCTCGACTCCCCTCGCTACGGCGAGCGCTGGGCGCGGCACTGGCTGGATGTGGTGCGCTTCGCGGAGACGGATGGGTTTGAAAAGAACGTCGAGCGACCCAACGCCTGGCGCTACCGCGACTACGTCATTCGCGCGCTGAACGAGGACAAGCCCTTCGATGCCTTCGTGCGCGATCAGATCGCAGGCGATCAAACCGGTGAAGACACAGCGATGGGTTTCATCGTGGGCGGTCCGTGGGATGAAGTGAAGAGCCCCGATCCCGTGCTCACCGCACAGCAACGCGCCGATGAACTCAACGACATGGTCGCGACCACGGGCACCGCGTTCCTCGGCCTCACGCTGCAATGCGCGCGCTGCCACAATCACAAGTTCGATCCCGTGCCGCAGACGGACTACTACAGCATGGCAGCGGTGTTCTCTGGCGTGCTGCATGGCGAACGCCCGATCAAGTCCGGCAACAGCGCCGAGCAACTCGCGAAGGCGGCGAAGTTGCGCGAAGAACTGAAACCCATCGAGACCGCGCTCGCGACCTATGAGCCCAAGGCATCCGCTTTGCGCACGGTGGTGATCAAGCCCGACGATGCCGAGCACACGCAGAAACTCCGTCCCGCGAACACGAAGCGCACCGAGTATGAAAAAGGCATCGCGAAGGGGGAGGCCGACTTCGCGGGCACGGCGACGGACATGCCGACGATTGCCGACGGTTACTGGGTCTGGCTCAACGGCAACAACGTGGATGATGTCTTCGCGTGGCTGCCGCAGACGGCGGGCAAGTTCCGCGTGTGGGTCTCTTGGGGCAGCGGCTTCCGCTCGCACGATCAGGATGCGCGTTACGTGCTCGATCTGGACGGTGACTTGAACACCAAGAACGACCAGCGCGAGATCGGCGAGGCGGATCATCGCAAGTTCGCCAACGGCACCGGCGCGATGCCGAATCGCAAGCTGTGGAGCGGCTTCAAGGACTTGGGCGTGCATGAGGTCGGCGCGAAGTCGAAGCTGCTGCTGCGCGTCGTGGGCGAGGGCTTCCCGACGGCGGACATGCTGGTGCTGCAAGAAGATGCGGGCACCGCGAAGCAACCTCATCTGCGCACACCGGTCACGCGCGACGCGAACCGTGAGCGCTTCGATCCGACTGAGGCGAAGTTCGTTCGCTTCAGCATCGACGACACCTCTGGTGGCCAGGCGTGCATTGATGAACTCGAGGTTTTCGCCAAGGGAGCGAACGTCGCGCGTGGAGCGAAGCCATCGACCTCGGGCACGTTGCCGGGCCACGCGATTCATCAGCTCGCGCACATCAACGACGGTCTTTACGGCAACGCGCACAGCTGGATCGCCAGCGAACGTCGCAATGCCTGGGTGCAGCTCGAACTCGCGAAGCCGGAGCGCATCGATCACATCGTGTGGAGCCGTGATCGCGGCGACGCACAGCGTTTTAATGATCGCGTCGCGACGAAGTATCGCATCGAAGCCTCACTCGACGGCAAGGCCTGGCGCACCGTGGCGAGCGGCGATGACCGACTTCCGTATGAAGCCAAGCCGACGAAGTCCGTGCGCCTGATTAGCAGCGAAGGACTGGCGGCTAGTGAAGCGCAGAAGTTCAGCGAGCTGCGCTCAAAGCAGAAGCAACTCAGCGAAGCCATCGCCGCAGCAGAGGTGACGCCCGCCGCGTATGCGGGCAAGCTGACCGAGCCGAAGGAAATCCATCGCCTCAATCGCGGCGAGGTGATGCAGCCAAAGGAAGTCGTGGGCCCTGGCGTGCTGTCGAACTTCGGCCACGCTGTGAAGCTCAGCGACAAGGCAACCGATGCGGAGCGTCGCAAAGCGCTCGCCGATTGGATCGCTGATCCGCGCAACCCGCTGACTGCGCGCGTGATCGTCAATCGTGTGTGGGCATGGCACTTCGGCGAGGGCATCGTGGGCACGCCGAGCGACTTCGGTGTGAATGGCGCAAAGCCCACGCATCCTGAACTACTCGACTGGCTGGCGCGCGAGTTCATCGCCAGTGGCTGGAGCTTGAAGAAGCTGCACCGCCTCATCTGCTCCAGCGCGACCTATCAGCAGGCCAGCACGCCGAACGCTGCCGCGATGAAGGTGGATGCGCAGTCGCGATTACTCTGGCGCTTCCCGCCGCGTCGCCTGGAGGCCGAGCCGCTGCGCGATTGCATCCTCGCCGTGACGGGCAAGCTCGACATCACGATGGGCGGCCCCGGCTTCAGCTTGTTCGAGGCGAACAAGAACTACGTGCGCGTCTATAACCCGAAGACCGAGTTCGAGACCGGCGACTTCCGCCGCATGATCTACTGGTCCAAGCCGCGCATGAGACTCGACGACACGTTCGGTGTCTTCGACTGCCCCGACGCCGGCCAGGTGCAGCCGAAGCGCACACGCTCGACCACACCGCTGCAAGCGCTCAGCCTGCTCAACAGCCCCTTCCTCGTGCAGCAATCGGAGGCGTTCGCCGAACGCGTGAAGCACGAGCGCAGTGATGTCTCGTCACAAGTCGCACGCGCGTTTGAGCTGGTCTTCCAGCGCCAGCCAACCGCTGAGGAACAGAGCAGCGCCTTAGCTCTGGTAAAGAACGACAGCCTGGAAACGCTGTGCCGCGCGCTGCTCAATGCGAACGAGTTCCTTTATGTGTTTTGAGCTATGAACAAGCCCGTCATCCAACCATCCAGGTTCTTGTCGAGCGTCATCGAGTGCGCCATCGGGCGACGATCAGGTGCGACTTCAGTCCTGAAAGGACGCGATAACAAAGCCCAGGGTAAGCGAGGCACGAGCGCAACCCTGGGTCACACGAGCAATGATCGGGGAGCACTGAAAGTGCGAGACAACCTTTCGAACTCGACTGCGTTTGTCTCGCCCCTTCAGGGCTCAACACTGGTTTGCGCCATACCCAGGGTTTCACCCTGGGCTTTGTTGTCTCGTCCTTTCAGGACTCCATCGTTGAAAACTCTGGCAATGCGGTCTCAGCGCAACAGTTCCCAGTCATGAACCGCTTCCAACTTCTCAATCGCCGACACTTCCTGCAGCATGCCGTCAGCGGCATGAGCGGCATGGCACTGGCGCAGTTGCTAAATGGTGACGGCTTGCTGAACGCGAACACTTTGCCCGTGCGCCCGAGCATTGATCCCTCGCAGCCGAATGCGCCACGTGTGCCGCACCTCAGGCCACGGGCGAAGCAGGTGCTGTGCATCTTCTGCTCCGGCGCGCTGAGCCACGTCGATACCTGGGACTACAAGCCCGAACTCGTGAAGCGCCACGGCCAGCCGATGCCGGGCTCGGACAAGCTCGTCACCTTCCAAGGCGAGCAGGGGATGCTGACGAAGCCGCTGTGGGACTTCAAGCCACGCGGCCAGTGCGGCAAGATGATCTCCGACCTGCTGCCCAACATCGCCGAACTCGCCGACGAGATGTGCTTCGTCCACTCGCTCACCGCGAAGTCGAACACGCACGGCCCCGCCGAGAACCAGATGAGCACGGGCAGCACGCTCGATGGCTATCCCGGCATGGGCACCTGGGTCACGTATGCCCTGGGCAGCGAGAACCAGAACCTGCCTGCCTTCGTCGCGATCCCCGATCCGCGCGGCGTGCCGCAAGTCGGCCCCAACCACTGGAACAGCGCGTTCCTGCCCGCCGTGTTCCAAGGCACCGCCTTCAACGCCGACAAGGCGATCCCGCATCTGCAACGTCCGCCCGCGATCAGCGCGAAGTCCGACGTGGCCGCGCGCGACTTCTTGCGGTTCCTCAACGACAAGCACCTCGAGCAATTCCCCGGCGACACCGAACTAGCCGCCCGCATCGCGAGCTATGAACTCGCCGCGCACATGCAGATCGAAGCCGCCGAGGTCTCTGATTTGAAACGCGAGTCCGCGATCACGCACAGGCTCTACGGCACCGACGATCCCGATCCGAACCGTTCCGGCTTCGCGCGCAATTGCTTGCTCGCACGTCGCCTCATCGAGAAGGGCGTGCGCTTCGTGCAGCTCTTCAACGGCGCTTATGCCATGGGCGAAGGCGTGGGCAACTGGGACGGTCACAAGACCATCGCCACGCAGTATGCGGTGCATGGTCCGATCCTCGACCGCCCCGTGGCCGCGCTGATTCGCGACATGAAAGCCCGCGGCCTGCTAGAGGACACCGTCATCATGTTCGTCACCGAGTTCGGCCGCATGCCCACCTTCCAGAAGGGAGCCAACGGTCGCGACCACAATCCGAAGGGCTTCACCGCTTGGTTCGCCGGCGCCGGAGTGAAGAAGGGCTTCAGCTACGGAGCCACCGACGACTTCGGCTACCAGGCCGTCGATCGCGTCAGCAGCATCTACGAACTCCACGGCACCCTGCTCCACCTCCTCGGCCTCGACTTCGACCGCCTCAGCTTCTACCACAACGGCCTCGAACGAAAGCTCACCGACGTGCATGGCTCGGTGATTCATGACATCATGGCGTGAGGAGCCGGTCCGCCTTCACACGACCTTCACTGACAATTCACCGTCGAAGGCTCGCCAGCGTGGGCGCGGCCCCCTAGCGTTCCTGCATGAACGCATCGAACTTTTCTCAGCCATCCAGGCTCTTCAGACGCATCACGAAGCGCGGCCTCATCCTTGTCGCCGCGCTCGGTCTGCTGGCGCAAATCATCGCCTTTGCCTGGTATCGTGGGTTCATTCCTTGCTTCGGAGGGGAGGAGCGCGCTTGTCTGCGCGATGCGTTGAACGTTTGGGCGCTGCCTTCCGGCCTCACGATCATTGCCTCGGGCATCGACGACAGTTCCATACGTCGCTACGCTTTCGATGCAGAGATCGAATTCCCACCGCAGGCAATGGCAGGACTTTTGAGGGGGCGAATCTTTACGAGGGAGGGATGGTCTGGCGGGACGAAAAGCATTGGCTGTTCGCGAACGATCCTTCACTACCAAGGCTTCCCAGCCACCGAGGGCTATTCGTGGCAAAGCCTACCAGGATCGACTCCGTGGGACAGGCCCACCTTGACCTGCACGATTTATCTCAACTCGACACATGATCGCGCTTTGGTTCAGTTTGTCGCGGAGTGAACCACGTTCCGGTCGCCTCACCTGCGCACTTTCAAAGCGATGACTTCTGCCTTCAATGCCTGCGATGAACGACTCGACTCAGCCGCCCGATAAGTTTGCGCACATCAAGCGCGAGTATCAGCCCTTGCTCCATCCGACCAAGGAAAGCTGGGCTGCGGCTCAGGAAGAAATCACCGCCCTGGAAAAGGAGCAGCGCAGGCGGCTGGAGGCTCAGACTCCAGTGGTGCGATGGGTAAGCGTCTTTGATGAGGATGTGCCTGAAAATGAGATGAGCGATTTCGCCACTGCGAATCGAGCGAAGGAGCGGCTGACGGCGGCAGGGATCGCCTGGAAGGAGCGCTACACCTCCCGCGACTGCGAACGGATGGTGGCCGATCCTGAGAGCCCTGGTGGTTGGTGCTTGGATTTCGGCAGTGTGACCTCACTCGTGATCGAGGTGCCAGAAGCGGACGCGCAGCGGGCCAAACAAGTGATGTCCGAGAAGGCACCGCCACCAGCCGAACCGCCTGCGCCCATCCAGCGAGAGTTCCGGCCACGGGTTATTCCCTCCCGAGAATCCGTGATCGCGGCACGCGAAGAGATGACGGCCTTGGAGCGGGAGATCGGCGAAAACAGCCGGGCAGAGAGCGCTAAGCCTGCAACTGAAAAGCCCGCCGAGGCGGCACCCAAGGCGTGGCGCAACTATGGCGGCGAGGACGGCTGGGGCAGCTAGACCCGAGACAACTCCATTCATCAAGGTATTAGCCTGAGAGTCCTTGCGCACTTCGCCCTCCCCGAAATAGTGCGCGGTCATGATAGCCCGCACTTACTCCGCAACGCTCGTTGGGGTCAACGCCGTTGAAGTCGAGATCGAGACCCACCAAGGCGGAGGCGATTTCATGATGGTGGTGGTCGGGCTGCCGGATGCGGCGGTCAAAGAAAGCCGTGATCGCGTGATCACGGCGCTAACAACGAATGGATTGTTCCTCGGCGATGGGCGGCTGACGGTGAATCTGGCTCCGGCGGATCTGAAGAAGGAAGGGCCGGCCTTTGACCTGCCAATCGCGATCGCGCTGGTGGCGAAGATGACGGGCATACCGATGGAGCTGCTGCGTGAGACGAGCATGGCGGGTGAGCTGGCGCTGAACGGTGAACTGCGGCCTGTGCGTGGTGTGCTGGCGATTGCGCTCGAAGCGCGGGCGAAAGGCCGCAAGCGTCTGCTCGTGCCGAAGCGCGTGGCCGCTGAGGCGAGTGTGGTGGCGGGCATCGACATCATCGGCGTGTCGCATCTGCGCGAGGCCGTCGATTACTTGTCGGGCAAGCAGGAGATCAAACCGGAGCCGTGTCGCGCGGCGGAGTTCTTTGCCGCCGCGAGCAGTTACAGCATCGACTTCGCCGACGTGAAGGGCCAGCCGCACGCGAAGCGCGCCATCGAAGTCGCGGTGAGCGGCGGGCACAACATCCTCATGGTCGGGCCGCCCGGCACGGGCAAGTCGATGCTCTCCAAGCGTGTCGCGACCATCATGCCGGGCATGAGCGAGGAGGAGGCTATCGAGACGACGAAGATTCACAGCGCGGGCGGCTTGCTCAGCGAGCAGCAGGCGTTCATCGCGACGCGTCCGTTCCGTGCGCCGCATCATACGATCAGCGATGCGGGCCTGCTTGGTGGCGGATCGAATCCGGGACCTGGCGAAGTGAGTCTCGCGCACAACGGCGTGCTGTTTCTCGATGAGCTGCCAGAGTTCCGTCGCAGCACGCTGGAGGTGATGCGACAGCCATTGGAGGATGGCAAGGTGACCATCGCTCGCGCAGCAGCGACCGTTACCTTCCCCGCGTCGTTCATGCTGGTGGCGGCGATGAACCCGTGCCCGTGCGGCTACTACGGCGACCTCAAACGCGAGTGCCGCTGCGGTGCGCCCGTGGTGCAGAAGTATCGCCAGCGCATCAGCGGTCCCTTGCTCGATCGCATCGATTTGCATGTGGATGTGCCCACGGTGGAATACAAAGAACTGTCCTCCGGCGCAGCGGGTGAATCATCGGCTGACATTCGCGAGCGCGTGGTGCGCTGCCGCAACATCCAGGCCGAGCGCTTCAAGAAGGACGCCGGCATTCACACCAACAGCGCGATGACCTCGCGCCTGATGAAGAAGCACTGCGAACTCGAGGCCGAGGGCGCGCACTTCCTGGAGCATCAGATGGGCGAGATGAACTTCTCCGCCCGCGCCCATGATCGCATTCTCAAGGTCGCCCGCACGCTCGCCGACCTCGGCGGTCGCGAGATGATCTCGTGCGATGACGTGATGGAAGCCGTGCAGTATCGCACGCTTGATCGGAAGCTGTGGGTGTGAGCATTCCGTTAGGCTCACGGCTTCGCCCGTGCCAGCTTTTGCAAGTCTGGGAGCTGAAGCTGGAGGGTTTTCATTAACTGCTCGCTCTCTGATGTGTGTCGGCGTTCAGACCCGAGAGTATTTAAGTCGGCAATCGCACGCTCGATCTCCCTCAGCAGCCTTTGTCCCGTCTCGGGTGGCGGCACGGTTGTGGCATAAGCCTGGAGCGTCTCGGTCACGTAGTGCTGACGAAGGCGGGCCGCCTCCACCACGGCGGCAGCGGCTTCTGTCTGGAGCTGCGACAGAGCCGGATAGTCGCGTGCCAATTCGAGGGCGGACTGCGCTGCCGCATCGCCCCACTGGATGGCCTTTTCAAAAGCCGCCGTGGCGGATTGGGCGCTGCCTTTTCCCAAGCTGGCGGCGGTCGATGCCAGCGTGCGACCATTGAGGCTGAGCGAGCGCCGCAGACGGACATCCAAGGGGCTGGACGCGAGCATTTGCTCCAGCAGGCGGCGCTCTTGCAAAAGGCCCTCCTGCGCCTCTTTCCATTGCCCCAGGTCACCGCGTGCCGAGGCCTGCTTGGCGAGGCTGCCAGCGAGATGCCGCGAAGACCGCTTTCCATCTGCCAATCGAAGCCAGAGGGCGACCGCTGCGGAGTAATTCGGCAAGGCCAACGCGGGCTGCGCTTCGTGCATGGCCACGTCCCCAAGACGCTCGTGGGCGATGGCGAGCAGGTCCGGTGGTGCCTCGCGAGCCTGTAACAGATCGAAGGCAGATTGATACCATGCCTTGGCCTTGGGCCAGTCCTCCAGGAGTTGATACGCCAGCCCGATGCGGTCCTTGGCCTGAGCCAGATCGCTATGGACGGAAGCAACGCCAGGATATTTTTCCGCGCGCTTTTCGAGATGGCGGTGGAACTCGGTGAAGAGCTTGAGCGCCTTGGCATAATCGCCCTCGGCCACGGCGATCAGGCCCGCATTGTGATAGGCGGCTGCGCGGTTCCTTTGCTGCTCATCGGTGTCCTGGCGTTCGTCGAGTTTTTCGAAATAGCTGATGGCTTGCTCGGCGGGATGCTTGAGCACGCCTGCTTGATTCACGGCATCAAGGCGGTCCCGCAGATCATAGATGATGTCGTTGATCAAACCCTCGGCGGTGAGGCGGGCGGTGTCGGCAGTCTTCCGCGCTGCCTCGGCCGCCAGACGAGCCTGGGACTCGGCATCGCGTGCAGCCAGGGCTTTTTGTTTTTCCTGCTCGGCGAGCTGGCGTTGAGCGGATGCTTCATCGCGAGCGGCTTCGGCGGCGGACTTCTGCTGAAGGGCTGCGTTGCGTTGCTCGCGAGCGTCATCGCGGGCAAGCTCGGCTTCGTGCCGAGCCACCACTGCTTCCTGGCGCTGCCAGATGGCTAGGATGCTGCCGCTGACAATTGAGATGAGCAGCAAAACCACGAGCCAGTGGCGCTGCACGAACCGAGTGGCGGCGTAGCCGAGGGTGTAGGGTCGGGCCTCCACGCACTGCCGGGCAAGGAAGCGGCGCAAGTCGCGAGCGAGGCTGGCTGCGGATTCATAGCGAGCATCGGGCTGGCGTTGCAGCGTGCGTCGGATGATCCAGTCCAAGTCGGTTCCTGTGCTGGTGCTCGGCGCAGGCTCGTCAGCACTGGTGGCTTCGGGCGGCATCGCCCCGGCGACCATCTTGTAAAGCATCACGCCGAGTGAGAACACATCGGACGGGGCCAGGACTTCGCGCCCTGCCATTTGCTCGGGGCTGGCGTAGCCACGGGAGTAGCCCACCAAGTAGGGCGTGCCAGGTGCCAGCGATGCGGAGTCGCTGATGTCGCGCGCGATTCCCCAGTCGATGATCTTCACTGCGGGACTGGCATCGGGCAAGGTGGTGACCAGCACGTTGGCAGGTTTGAGATCGCGATGAACGACGAGACGAGCGTGTGCAAAAGCGAGGCCGTGGCAGACCTGGATGAAGGGCTCCAGCTTGTCCGGCCAACGACTTTTTTGGGCGCACCAGTCCGTTATGTGAATGCCGTTCTCCACATACTCCATCGCATACCAGGGGACGCCGTCCTCATCGCCACCATCGAAGTAGGCGACGATGGCGGCGTGGCCGTGGAGCTTGCGGAGGAAGTCCCGTTCTTTGGTAAACCGCGCGACAATCAGATCCGTCTCCGCACCTGCTCCGCGCTGAGGGCATTTGATAACGACACGCACGCCATACTTCAAATGCCGGGCGAGGCGCACCACGCCCATGCCGCCCTGCTGCTCCTCGGACAAGGGCGCGGACTCGTCCCACTCGTATCGATCTGCGAGACGGCTGAAGTCTAGCATAGGAACCACCAGCCGCTGCATCTCGGACGACGGATGGTGAGCACGCATGGCGCGGAGTTCATCCGTCCCATACTTCGTGGTTGGTCGATCCGTCTCGTTCATGCGTCGGCGGCTTAACGAGGCAACACGACAGGTGCCATGTCCAGCAGTGCCGCCGTGGAGGTGCGCCTGCCGAGGCTGATGGGTGCGAGGGCATCTGGATCAATGCTGCCAGGGATGGTGATGCGGGCGTCCTTGGGCAAACTCGCCGCAGGCACATCGAGATCGAAGGTGCTGCGGGCAACGTGCGCACCCTCCGCAGACAAGCGGCCGAACGTGACGCTGGGAGGCTCCGAAGGGCTGCGCACGACCACGGCCACCTTGTCCCAGGCTTTGAGAATCGAGGCCACGGCCTCACGGCGCTCTGCTTCATCGAGAAGGCGCGCGGCCCGTGCGGCGGCGGCACGATCAGGCATGGCGGCAATCGCCTTGCGCTGTGGTTCGTGCAGGGCGCGCAGGCGCACGAGTTCGATGGATACGAGAGCATCGAACTTTCGCCGCAGGGCAAGTGCGATGAGGTCCCTCTCGGCATCCTGAAGCGTGCGGCGCGTGCGGATCACTTTGGCCACAGCCACGACATCGCTCAGCCGGAGTGGCTGTGAGGGTGAGAGATGAACGGCGGTCACTTCGTCACGACCAAACATGGGCTGATCGAGATCTTCTTCACTCAATGGTGTCACCACGCATCCCGACAGGCCGCACGCCGCGCCGATCAGCCAGAGGTGCGATGGCAGTCGCGTGATCATTCGCCTGAGGCATCCAGAAACACGAACTCGGCCACACCAGCGCGGATGACGTCGCCATTGACGAGCAGCCTGGACTGAACGGCTCCGAGATCATTGACCTCCACGGGATTGGTCGCACTCCGGTTCGTGAGGAGGAGGAATTCGCCTTCGGGTGCCACCTGGAAGTGCTCGCGGCTCACCCCCGACAGGCCCATCACCTGCCAGGCAGCCTGGGCACCGCGGCCCACCGTCCAGCCGGAATCAATCACCCGGCACTCCACGCTGCGATCACGGAGCAGCACCAGCACGGGCTTGTCATGCAGAGCGGGATCGATCTGGTAGCGCAGCCTCTCGATCATGAGGAGACGATCCTGGACGCCCCGGAGATCGGGCTGCTGAATATCGCCCGCATCAGGATAGGCACGGAGTTTTCGCACCAGGGCTTCGTTGGCCTCGGCACCCGAGGGCTGGAAGACCGTGGTATCGCTCGCCTCTCTCGCATAATGATCAGCGCTGATCACGAGGATGGCACGCCGGAGCTGCTCCAGGAAACGATCACGCCTCTGGTAGGCTACATTGAGGTTGGTGTGAAACACCTTGGCCACATAGGCGGCTTCGTAGCGATCCAGCACATAGCCATGCAGCGCATCGAACTCCGCGTGGCTGTATTTGCTGCGCACGCGGTCGAGGGCCACATCGAGCACAGCCAGCTCCAGCCGAGCTTCATCGGCATCCTTCATCACCGCTTCTTCAAGATCGAGTTCCGGGATGGAAAGAAAGTCCGAAAGGCAACGCCCGTCCGCGCCGGGAATCGGTGCATCGAGGGACTCGCCGAGGCGCTTGGCATTGCTCGCGCGGCGGCGGAAGGCACGATGAATTTCGAAGCGCACGATGGAGAACACCCAGGTCCTGAACTTCACGCCATCGCGGCGATGATACATCCCGGTGGCGAGCATTTCGAAGACCTTGGACATGGTCTCCTGCACCACGTCCATGGCCTCACTTTCATCCAGCCCGTGACGCCGGGCAAAGGCGATGATCTGAGGTGCCAGCCACACGTAGAGATCGTGGCAGTCGCGGCGGCTCTGGTCTCTGCCGCGCAAGCGGTCCACCAAGGTGTAGCGAGTGTTGTTGTCGGCGCTCATGATGCAGAACCGGCCAGGGTCACGGGTTTTAGGACAGGAATCATGGGGCTGAGTGCGAGGGGTTGTAAAGTGAGGAAGCCGCGAAGGTGATATTCTCCACCGAGGCCTCCAGCGACTGACGGAGCAAAGGATCGCCTGCCATTTGAGCGGTGGCCAGGAGCCGTTCGCGCAAGATGGGAGACCGGATCTCGCGCAAGGCCTTCAGCACGGGCTGCACTTGTTCAGGCGTGGCCTCTGGAAGGGTGGCATGGTGCAGCAGCGCATCGAGGCTGGACTCATCACCGATGCTGGCTAGGCCGGAGGCGGCAGCGGCCCGGAGGTCTGCATCCTGCTGTCCGGCGTCCAGCAAGCGCACCAGTGCCGGAGCGGCGGCAGAGGTGCCCACGGTTCTGATGGTGTGCATGAGACGTTCGCGGGCATCTGCCTGAATCGCGGGATCGTGCAGCAGTTCCTGCAGGTGCAGAATCGTGTCCTCATCAGCGCTGCGAGCAATCGCATCACTCGCAGCATTGACGAGCACCGCATCACCACCGAGGGCGATCAAGGAGGTAACCAATTCGCGCCCCTCACGATCCACGCCGACATAGCCTTTGAGCGCAGCGGCGATGAGTTGCCGAGTCTCCGCATCCTTCGTCTGATGGAAGGCATCAGACAGCGCCTGAAAGGCATCGGCATGATCCATCGCGACCAAGGAGACGGCGAGTGTCTGCCTCTGCTCAGCGGTGCCGCGCTGAATCTGATGAACGATTTCGCGGAGCTTCGTGGATCGCTCCTGGTCGTTCATTTCGCGAATCAAGCCCGGCATGTGCGGTGTGTCATGCTGCGCTGGATTTTCAGAGTGATCACTCGATGCGCCCACCTGCTCACCCATGACCACTCCGCTCGACATTGCCACGGGAGAACCCGAAGCCGTGGAGGGAGCCGCACGGGGAGGAATCACCGGGGTCATCTCAAGCCGTGGGCCACTGTCAAACACCTGCCAACCAATGGCAAAGATGACGGGGAGGGCGGCTGAGAAACCAAGGATTGCCGTGCGAGTGGTCATGGGAAGCAAAGGGGTGGAAGGTGAATCACTGAATGGTAAGAGCGGCGTAGGGGAGCGGCTGGGCAAACATGTTGTTCCCCGTGAACTCGGCGATCACGATATTCCGCCCTGCGGTGGCCCAGGTGCTGACCAAGAATTTGCACCGCGCATAACCATTGGCATCTGTGTAAACAGAAGTGCCCACACGGGAATTCGGATACGTGGGCGTTCCGAAGTAGAAGGAGATAGCGGCAGTCTGAACGCCCGCGCCATTGTCCAGACGTGTGAGCCGTGCGGTGGCAGTGACATACGTGCCCCTTCGAGCGGTCGTGGTGGAGAGTGATAGAGACATCTGCGTGGGGATCTGGTTGAGCCAGTAGGCAGCCTCAGCGGATGAGGCCGCACCTAGACCCAGGGCACCGCTAACGATGGCGGCGACGGCATTGCGGCGATTGACTGGAAGGGAGGTATCGGTGTCGGTTTTCATATAGGATTGAAGTGAAGGGTGATGGAGAGGCCTTGATGGTTCAGGCCAGGAAGTGGGAGTTTCTTATGGGCTGGAGAAGAAAAATCGTCGTCTCCCCGGCGGCATGCCTGCCGCCAAGGAGCGACGATCAGAGCTAGAATTTCACGACGAGCTTGTAGGCTCCAGGACCGCCTCCGTAGGAGCGCACGCGGATGAAGTAGTAGCCACGGTCCACCTTGATCCGGCAGCGGAAGTTGCCATTGCCCGCACTGTCGTTGTTTTCAGTGAGGAGCTTGTAGTTGCTACTCGCACCACCGTAAATGTGACCATAGGTGTTGGTGCTGCCAGAGGTGTAGCAATCGAGATAGCCACTGGTCGGGCAGTAAACGCGGAAGATGTCATTGTCCCGCTCATACTCGAGGGAGCCATTGGTGGTAGAGTTCAGAGAAAGCGCCTTGTAGTTCGGAACTTCATTGGGAGCATCATCGGCGGTGATAATGCCAGTGCCTTGGACCTTGAACGTCATCGTGGGCACGCCTGGATCGCTTGTGGTGAATTTCACCAAACAGCTGTGGGTGCCCTCGCGAATGCCTGCGTAACGAATGGTCAGTGTGGTGGACTGCCCTGGGCTGAGGAGGGCCGCATTGCGAGTGACAATGGTGAAACGATCAGGATGGTCACCACTGAGATTGGCCAGGCCAAGATTGAGCCCGGAGCCGCCTTGATTCTTGATGGTGAAACTGCGGGTGATCCCTGGTGAATTGACCACCGAGATGCTGCCGAAGTCCGTGCTGTCTCCGGTCCAGGGAGTGAGGTCATTATTGGCAATCTGATTGTTATTGCCGAAGACGGCGAGCTTGGCAGGGGCTGGTTGTCCGCCCAGTGCCTTCGCCAGATTGAGGCGTCCGCCCGTCGCAGTGCGGCCATTGAACGCAGCCACTTTGTCCACCGTGGAGAGGATGCGTTGCCTGATATTCTGCCATGACTCGGCTGGAGATACGGCCCAGATCAGAGCGACCGCACCGGCGACGTGAGGTGCCGCCATCGAAGTGCCACTGATGGTGTGATAGGTGCCGCCAAGCCAAGTTGAGATGATGTCTTGCCCAGGCGCGACAAGGTCCACATCCGCACCGTAGTTGGAGAACCAAGCGAGCGTGTCCTGACGATTGGAAGCACCCACGCTGATGATGTTGGCATTGGGAAACGAGGCAGGGTAGCTCGGGCTGGTGCCAGTGTTTTTCGCATCATTGCCAGCGGCTGCGCAGACTATGATGCCAGCGCCTTCGAGCGCATTCATCTGTGCTTCGAGGAAGGACGAGCGTCCAGTGCTGCCCCATGAGGCATTGATGACTTTGGCTCCCATTTTTTGCGCATACTTGAGCACTTCAATGGCGTCACTGATGGACCCGCCACCGGAGGCATCAAGGAACTTGAGGTGCATGATGCGCGCCAGATGGCTGACTCCTGCACAGCCGATGCCATTGCCGCCCTGGGCTCCAATGGTGCCTGCAGTGTGTGTGCCGTGGCCATTGTCATCCAGCGGAGGACGGGAACGATTCACCACATTGATGCCGTGAATATCATCCACGTAGCCATTGCCATCATCATCGAGATTGTTGCCCGCAATCTCACCGTGGTTGATCCAACGATTATTCACCAGGTCGGGATGAGTGAGGTCACCTCCAGTGTCGGTATTGGCGATGACAATGGAACGGGAATCCCTGGCAACATTCCAGGCCTCGGGTGCATCAATGTCGATGTCGTTAGTCTGATGCATACCCCATTGCTGGGCGAACAACTGGTCGTTCGGAATAGCCGACGCCGTAACAAGGTAGTCCGGCTCAACCGCATCGTAGAGACCGCTGGCGCGGTATTCTGCGATTACTTTGTCGATCACCGCCGTGGGTTTGACCTTGACCCTAACAAAGCCCACCGTGCCAAACGATTCCACCGCGAGAGCGGCAGATCTTGTGTGAGTGCCTTGGAGAGCGGCAGCCGAAGCTGTGGCCTTAGGTTTGAGCAGGACGCGACCAGCGATGCACTTGGCACCGTTGACAGTCACGATGGCAGTTTGACTGCGCACCGAGGAGAGCGGCGCAATGGCCGCCAGTAGGATAGCGAGAGCTGTGGGGAGCTTCATGGGAGTAGTATGTTTGGAGTGATGAAGCCCGGCGCTGTGAGGGCGTTGTTACCAGCGTCAGCACCGGGGCTTGTGAATTCATGCCGGTGCCCCAGAGGTTCTTATGCTTTGCAGGAAAAGTTTTTCTCGTGCCTGCATTCACACCGTTTCAGCCAGTGATGGCGCGTCCCATGACAGCACATCATCCACCATGAACGCGCTCCATCCGCAGCCTTGAGACAGGCATGGCTATGATGATCTAGCCGAACACTTTTACGAGACTAACAATCCAACGCTAAGGCGACGGGCTGATCGTTGCCAGACCAGAAGTGGAGGGCATCCACACTGCCGTATTGCCAGCAGGCGGAACATCTGGCGTGAGATGGAATCCACGCGCCACTTGACCCGATGGTGCCTGAACCAGCACGCCTCGAAAACTCGAAACCAGCGAGACTTCACCTGTTTGATTCAAGTTCTGGCGTCGCGTGGTCAGCGTCCCAAAGAACACACCATTCGCCGGCGTGAAGGTGAAGGTCACGGCTTGTGTGGAGCCCATCGTTGCCGTCGGACCTGGCAGCCCTCCAGCTTTCAGGGTCAGCAGTGCTTTCGCTGGTGTGAGGAAGCTGGAATGCGTGAGTTCGAGCGTGGCATTGAAGGGCTTGTCAGCGAGGCCCAGCACCCATTCGGTGGCGGCTGGCTTCGTGTATCGTGCGCCCGTGCAGCTCAAGCCCAGCGGTCCGAAGCCCTGGTAATGAACAAGCGAGTTCGTGAACCATTGCGGAATGCGCTTCCAGTGAAGATAGCCGCTCAGCGATTGATCAGAGGCAACCGTCAGTCTGCCTGCAACAGCATCCGCCAAGGCCGACGAGTGGTAGATCGCCACCTCCCCACCAGGGCCGATGTGCGTGGTGCCGGTATAGACGACGCCGTCAGCCAGGCAGCCGCTGATCGTGACGATGCCCGCAACCGATGTGCTCAGCGTGACATAACCTTCGCCTTTGGGGCCAGGGCTCGTCAGTTCACTGCGTGCGAACGTTCCTGTGAAGAGCCCGTCACGGCCACCCGCAGTCGGCATCTTGGGCCATAGCATGAAGGACGCCTCGCTGCTTCCGAGGTTCACATGGCCGAACAAATGCACATTCCCATTCGCCCCAAAATCGAACGCAATCGTCAGAGGCACATCGCTGTAGGGCAATGTGATCGTCGCCGTCCCGATGACGATCGAACTGCCTCGGGAGGCCATCACCCATCCGCTCACTGAATAGGAGTAGTAGCCCAAGTAGAGCTTCCCTGTCCATGACCCTGTGGGAGTGATGGTGACGTCAAAGCGTCCACCCACGCCGTTATTGATGTCCTCATCAGGATCGACGGTGCCTGTGAAAGTGCCTGCGGCTCCCGAGGGAAGGGCATCAATGGTGAAGTGCAAATACGTGCTCACCTTCCCAGCAATATTCGCACCCGTCATTCGGCAGACCAATGGCGTGGTGATTGCCTGGAGCGGGCGTCCGGTGATCCTTCCCGTAACGGCGTTGAGCTTCAGCCCAGATGGCAGGCGGTCGATACTATAGGATGAAGGACGCACGGCCTGGGACTGATCGAAAGGTGGTGCCAGATCTGTCTCCTGACCCATCATCAAATTGACCGCTGTAGGCACAGCCGAAAGAGGCAGCGGCAAACGCATGATACGAAGGCTGTGGATGGCAGTCGGAAACGTGCCAGCCGCACAGGTCACCTCACAGGTGTAGTCAGCCTCATCTCCAGGAGCCAGCTTCCGAACGATTAACGATGCCGAAGTCGCTCCCGTGATCCGGGCATCCGTGGTGACCGGCACGCCGCCACGCATCCAACGAAACGACAGTCCTGGACCCGCCGCAGGCACGGTCATGATCACCGTTGCGCCCGGCAGTGCGGACCAGCTCCTGGCTCCCAGATCAGCCACCACCACGGGCACTTCCTGGCCCAGCGTGGTGCCAGCGCTACCCGTTACCCGCAGTCGATAAGTGCCCGCGTGAGACACGAGTGCGCTTGGGACGCCATAGGCCTGACCGATAGCGCCAGCGATGGCGAGATTGTTCTTGAGCCATTGGTAAGCAGCAGATTGTTCGGTCAACACAGGCGCTTGCAGCAGCAGCGGACGCCCGGCTTGAATCATCATCGCTGATGGCTGCGATGCGAACTGGACCTCATCATCGACAATCCGAATCACATGCTGCCGCCGGGAGCCAAGGATCGCTCCGGTGGACGGATCGCCCAAACGAAGCGTGATGCTCTCCCGGCGCTCTATCTCCATGTCCGCCGTCAGCTTGATCGCGATGACGGCTGTGACCTGGCCACGAGCAAACGAGATCGTGCCAGATGTCGTGGTCGTGTAGTCCACACCCAAGGTGGCAGGCCCTTCGAAAGTGATGGGAACCGAAAAGGCTACGGCAGGCGCAGGCGATGCCGTGACATAGACATTCACCGTGCCTGCGGACTCTGCTTTGCTCGTCTCCACCTGGGTGAACTGCACTTGCGTGACTAGCTTCAGTTGGCTGGAGATGACGTTGCTCACCGCACCCGCCTCATTCGAGCCTTTCCGCCGGATGCGGAGGCGCATCCACTGCGTGGGTGAGGTGTCGATCACGGCTGTCGAAGCCACCTCGATCAACTCCGCAGTATCGACGAGTGTCGCGGTGTCGGGTTCGCCGCTGCGCCAGTTCACAAGGTCATTTGAAACTTCCACGATGTAATCCAGATCGCTGCGCTGGCCTTGATAAAGGCGCACGCTGAGCACCAGATGGCGTCCGCCGGGTGTGAGATCACCTTCGTTGCCGACCGAAAACAAGCCGGTGCTGCTGGTGCCGGTCGTGATGGTGTCGATGCGGGCCACTGGTTGCGCACCCGTGTTGCGCACGAGTGGAGCCGTGCCGATGGCGTATTCCAGAAGGTTGCACAAACCATCGCCATCGGGATCAGCGAAGGAATCGGTGTAGAGCGGACTGGATTGCTGGCTGATGCCGAACTGCGACAACTGCCACGAGCTGGAGGCCAGCGTGGTATCATAGGACGACACGCTCATCGCCACTCCACCGAATCCGGCGACGGTGATGGGAATCGCGCTGCTGATCTCGCCATTGCCCAGCCCACCATGCCAGTTATCCCCCCAAGCGAAGACTTCCCCTGTGTCCGAGAGCGCATACATGCAGGAAGGACTGGCGGACAGTTGCGTGATGCGAGGCAGTCCGACGACGAGCGCTGCCTTGAACGGAGGCACCTGCACTGACGGTGGCAGCGCACGCCCAAGGATTCGTGGCGAATCGCCCCAGGCCCAGACGCGGCCCAGCGAGTCTAGCGCGAAGACCGCATCATTGGCGATGAACACCGACGAAATGAACGGCAGACCTGCCACCTTGCGCGGCACGGAGATGGCCTTGGCGTAGTCGTAGTTGGCCTGAGCGGCCCAGTCCACATGACCGAATTCCCATACGGAACCATCGGCGAGGAGCACCACACTTGTCGCATCACCAGCAGCTAGCTGGACCGCACCCGAGATGCTAGTCACTGGCACTGGAGTGAGACGGTCCACGATGGTGCCGTCACCGAGCTGGCCACGGCTGTTCCGTCCCCAGGCATACACGGTGCCATTCCGAGTGCGCGCCAGCGTGTGGGCACCTCCGGCGGCGACTTCAACAACGTCGGCCAATCCGTTGACGGTCACCGGCAGGCGACGGTCCGTCGTCGTGCCATCGCCCACCTGGCCGCGATGATTGCGGCCCCAGGCTTGCACCGTGCCATCGGCCAACGCTGCCACGGCATGATGCGTCATATCAGAGAGTTCGTCTTCGCCGCTGCTGGCGGAATAGGAAACGACGGTGCCTGCCACGGGCACTTGTCCAGCGAGTTCCGGTGAGGAGGGGCCAGTGCCGAGTTCCTCCACTGGCAGACCGAGTTCGCCATACCGATTCCAGCCCCAGGCCCAGAGGGTGCCATCGGGCTTTCGAGCGAGCGTGAAGGGCGTGTTCCGATGGGCGGCCACGGCCGACTCCATGGCTGGGAATCCAGTGAACGGCTGTGGTTTCATCTCCTCGGGGCTGTTGCCCTCCCAGGCTCCGCCCCACGTCACCCAGGTGCCGTCGGTCTTGCGTGCCATGCCGTTCCAGAGCGGGGCCATCCGGTCGATTTGGCTCAGCCCTTCGATCCGCGCAGGTATGGCCCGAGTGCTGGAGACGCCGTTGCCAAGCTCTCCAGCCACGTTCCTGCCCCAGGTCATGATTTGGCCGCTTCCGGTTGTTAGGACGGTGGAGAAGCGATTGCAGGCGAAGGAGCCCACGCCCTCGGTGAAGTCATAGGGCAGACGCTCCGGCGCGATCCAGGATGGGTTCGGACCCCTGCCCAGACTGCCGAAGAGATCGTCTCCCCAGGTCCAGATGTCTCCTGAGGCATCCATCGCGACGGCGAACAACTCACCAGCGGAGATGTAAACGATGTCACTCAGCGCCTCGAACTGACGGGGCTCACGAGCTTCTTCAGGCCAGTGACTGGAAGGCCCCGCCCCCATGCCACCCCAATACCACACCGTGCCGTCTTCACGCACAAAGTAGGCCGTGTGTCTGTCTTCATACGGCGAGAGGGTGCTGGCGATGAAGGTCACCTCGGTCAGGTTGGGAATGGGCTGCGGCACCGTCACTGGCATATCGGTGAACTGGTCGTTGCCCCACCACAGGACCGTTCCATCAGCCCGAATCGCAAAGGATCGGTAGTGCCCCGCAAAGACCATCACGGCATCCGTGATGCCCTGCACTTTGACAGGTGTCCGGGATGAAATAGTGGTGCCATTGCCCAACTGTCCTTCTTCGTTCTTGCCCCACGCATAGACACTGCCGTCCTGATTGGCGATGACGACGTGACCATCGGCCGCAGCAATCCAGATCGCCTGCGGTTGTGATCCTGAATCCCACAGACCTGTCACTTGCACGGGCTGACCACTCTGTCCAAAACCGCCATACAGGCTGCCACCAAAGCCCCACACCGTGCCGTTGCTGCGAAGCACATAGGAGGCATCTCCCTGGGCGGCCACCATGATGGCATCGTCGATGCCGGGCACGATCACAGGCAAAGGGCTCTCCGCTTCGGGCCATCCATAAGGGCCAGCCTTCGGGCCGTTCGGGCCGAGCTGTCCATGTCGATTGCTGCCCCAGGCGAAGACCTGCCCTCCATAAATCGCCAGCGTGTAGTCGTTGCCTTTGGCCACCCGTCCGGCCATCCCCTGCCCGATGGCCATCGCACGCGTCGTCTCCCCCACACCACCGGTGCTGCCGCCGCTGCCCACGAGGTTAGGGGCGTAGAGGCGGTCCATCACCTTGGCCAAATCCAGTCGCCCGCCAGACAGGCACTTGCCCTTCAGCTTGGTCGATGGCAGCGCCTGCTCGATGATGATCTGGCGTGCCTGCCGCTCATCGAGGTCTGGTGCCCACATGCGAAGCAAGACCGCTGCACCGCTGACGAAAGGTGCCGCGCCGCTCGTGCCATTGCGTGCCTCATACGTGGTGCCGCCTGCGCGTGCGCCCCAGATGGTGGTGCCACCCGCAAAGATGTCCACGGTCAGAGCCCCGTAATTGGTCCCGGCTCCTCCCCAGACACTGGGTGCATCGGTGGCATCACAGGCACCCACGCTCAAGACGTAGCCACTAGGCACGCAAGCTGGGAAGACGGGGAAACGATCACAATTGGCCTTCGAGTTTCCGGCAGCAGCCACATGAAGCACTTTGTAGGAGACAGGTTCCACCGGGTTGGAAAACGTCAGCGGCGTCGCCGTGCGGGCGAGGGTGGTGTAGTTGCTCAGTGTGATGCTGTTGCTGCCGAGGAGCGTGATCACCGTCTTCGCGGGAATCCCGCTGCCTGTCACCGTCATGCCCACGCGCAGCTTGGCGAGTTCCATGGCACTGCCTTGGGCGATAATGACATTCTTGTCCTTGGCGAAGGTGGAGGTCAGCCCAGACGGCAGCGGGTCGAGGGTGAGGCGGGAATTGTTGATCACATTGAAGAGCGCCCGTGAGTAGCCCTGCCCTCCCCAGCTATGATTGCACACGGCCACCTGCTGGCTCTGGAGGTTGAGGCGCTGCACGCAGTTCAGGGCACCGATGGCCGCGTCATAGGTTCCGTAGGTGCCCACGAGCCTTTTCGTTTTCAGATCGTAGAGGCCTTTGATGATCTTGAGCGGAAACAGCTTCACATTCCAGGCCACGCCGGTGAGGCCCAGGCCGTTGTTGCCCTTGGCTCCAATGATGCTGGCCACCCAGGTGCCGTGCCCCACATCGTCCGTGATGAGACTGTTGCCATCCAGGAAGTTGAACCCACGCACATTGTCCACCGCGCCATCCTGGTCGTTATCCAGGCCATCCGATTCACGGCCCTCGCCGGACTCACCGGGATTGATCCACCATTGGCTGGCCAGATCAGGATGATTGAGATCGCCGCCCGTGTCCAAGACCACCACAACGTGGCTGTTGGCCATCGCTTGATCCGTATGACCACGAAAAACATCCCAGCCCTTCTCCGCTCCCATCTTTTTCAGGAACCACTGCGGTCCGGGATTGGTGCCCGCGTAGCCAGGGTCATTGGGAACGGTGGCACTGCCAGCGGTCAGATAGTTCGGCTCGGCAAAGGCCACCTCCTCCAGGCTCTCGAACATGGACCGGGCGGACTCGACTTCCAGGCCGAGACTGCGCTCCCATTTCACGAGGTAGAGCCCCTGCAACGACAAAGGCCGCGCGACCTGCACGCCCGGCGGTAGCACCTTCGCCAGACGCTCCTGCGTTACTCCTGCCTCGGCCTGCACCATCATGCAGTCCATGGCCAGGGCGTTTTGCCAGAGCTTTCGCGACGAGGGCGATGACGAGGAGGAAGGCGAATCCTGGGGAGCAGACGCACTCGCTAGGACCACCGGATCCGCTTGTTCCGACGAGGGAGTGCTGAGGGCGCTGCTAGCCTGCGGTGCAACTACCGCTACAGGTGAAGATGCTTCGAAAATCTCATCCACGCGGACGTAGGGCACGCTGAATCCAGGAATCGCATAAACCGAGCGCACACGGCGCAACGGAGTGGTCTCAGGAAGATCAAATCCGGCGCGCACATCGGGCTCGCCCGCCATGGGCAGGTAGCTCAACTCCTCGCGGCGCTCCAGCCTGCCCGCCCTCGCAATGCCATCGAAGGGCATCGCCGCCACTTCTATCGGTTCTGTCGGCAACGAACTCGCAGCCGCAACGGCAGGCGAGGCCGAACGTTCATCTGCATCCAACAGACGAACGACTGTCGATTTGACGGCACGATCCTGGTTCGTGCTCTTCACCTTCGTGGTGTGAGATGGCGAAGCGCCCGTCAGGTTCCAGAAGACGAGACTCACCACGACTAGCCCCAGGACAAGCAGGACTCGCCGAAGCACAAGAGGTAGCTTTGCAGGTGTTGCAGACATGGCTTAGAACGCAGGACGCGTGTTGTAAGGATGCTGGGTCAGGCCACCGCCCGTCGTGAGTGTGCCGTGGGTTCCATTATTGTATTGGTGCTGGTTCGAGTGGACGCTGGCGCTGCCCGACACGCTCACCTGGCTGCCCGTATTCACGCGCACCTTGTCCCCGGAGATCACCGCGTGAGGAGTGGTCAACTGCACCTGGCCGTCGAACACGACAGCGCCCGCGCCCTCGGCATACAGGCGCATCTGCACGTCAGCATCGTAACTGCCACCACGAATGAACAAGGCATCGCCCGCACCGGCCCAGCCACGCACTCGCAGCACGCGTGCCGACATCGTGGCGTCGAGCAGAGTCACCTTTCCACTACTCACTCCATCACCGGCCAAGGCGTCGATGGTGAGCGTGCCTTTGTCGGCACGCAGAGTCGAGGCCGACACCAGCACATCGCCCCCTCCTGAAGCGAGACTCACATGCTCGATCAAGGACAGCAGTTGTGACGACTGCTCAATGGTGATGCTGGTGGGCACGGTGATCTCGCCCACGCTCAACCGACGGTTCGCTGTGACCTCGCTGGCGGAGATGTGGACCGCTTGCGGTGCAGTCGCCGTGGAACTCCCGCCGATGGACACCGTCCCGCCACGCAGGGTGCTGTTCGCAATGATCACGTCACCCGTTGTCGCGTGCAGGTGCAGCAGCTCACTCACGTCCAGTGCATCCCCGGCTTTCAAGACGCTGCCCGTCACCTCCAGCGCTGGTGCGATGAACTTGAGCGCCACATCGGGCGGAGTCAGCACATTCGCCGTGTCCACATCGACGACTGTCACCGAGGAATCGGTGGTGCTGAACTCCAGTGTTCGGTCGGTGCCGCCAAACAGATCGGCATCCGCGCGCAGGGTGCCGTGAATTCGCGGCTGCATGAGGGTGACGCCATTGTCCACGGCACTCAGCTTCACCCGATAAAGCTGAGTAGCGGCACCATCGCGAAAAAATGTGGTGTTGCCCACATCGAAATACCCGATGCCGTCGTCGTGCTCCCTCACGGCAAGCACCGCCTCAGGATTATCCTCACGATTTGTGACCGAGAAGATGGTCGCTTCATCGCGCGGCAGCGCTGCGCTTGCAGCGGTGCTCGCAGGAGCCGCAGGGCGAACAAGCGCCAGCTCAGGCGATGCTCCCCGCATCAAGAAGGGCGTCATCCGCAGCGAGCCGGAGTCCAAAGCCATCTGCTGGCCCGCGATGGCTGCATCCATCAGCGCCTGGGTGCTGAGCGGCCCCAAGCCGTTCGTGAGCGTGCTGGTGTCTGCGAGTCGGCCCAGATCGACCTGCACAGGCGAGGGCAGCGCCTTGGCCGTGGGCTGCACCAGCAGTTCATCGCCTGCCTGCAGAGTCACACTTTCGCCGAGCAAGGACTGGAGCGCGATCTCCACGGTGCCTTCGCGGCAGATGAACTTCACCCACCGCCCTGGAAGGTAGAGCGCCAGCACGGTCCCTGTTACCCGCATTCGGAAGTTAGGCATCGAGACAGGGATTGATCGACGGCGCGCAGCGGGATCGCTCCCGACCAGCACGAGACCGCGATCCAGCGCCACACCTCCGTTCTTTGTCAGGCGCACCTCCGTGTTGGAGCCCGTGATCAGGAAGCCCGCATCGCCTGCGAGCTTGGCCCGGCTCTTTTGTCCGGTGCTGAATGCTGCGCCCTCGGCCAGATGCGCTCCTGCTCTGGCACTCGCCTTGCCCACGACGCGCTCGACCGTGGCGCTTTGAACGGCACCGGCGACGACGAGCAGCAAAAGCTGGAGAACTTTGTTCATGACTCTAGAATCGGGCATTGAAGAACAGACCGCCGCCGGTCACGAGGTTGTCATAGTCAAAGAAGGAAACCGATGAGCGGTTGAAGGTCATGCTGCCCATGATGCCCACCTTGGCCCAGGAGGTGACCTCGTAAGCGACGCCCAACTGAACGACGTGATTCCAGTCCTGGCGGTCCACTTCCCGATAGTGATGCCAGCCCGCGCGGTAGCTGCCCGTGATGGTCAGGCGAGTGCGGAGCCGGAGCCGTGTGCCCGCATAGGCGCTGTATTCATCGCGCCCAGGCCCAGCGGGCTCGGGAGCGAGGCTGATGTCCGCCATCATCCCGGCGACGAATTCTAGGCCGGACCTGGGTTTCCACAGCTTCTGAATCAAGACGCTGGCGAGGTGATCATCGAAGGCGTGGCTGGTGAGATCGGATTGTGAAATGCGATACCAGGACCAGCCCGCGCTGATCATGGTGCGCAACGCAGGCAGCTCGTAGGTCAGGGCCAGATCGGACCGGGTGAGGTTGAAGTCGAGGGCGCTGAAGCGGTCGTGCAAATACACATGGCTGGCCACGCTGGCATTCACACTCCAGGGGCCAGCGATGCGGTTGTTGTATTGCGCGGTCACTCCACCTCGAAGGTAGGCATCCCCCAGCTCACCGTCCCTGGCCAGCCCCACGTTGTCGGTGTAAAAATACTGCGCATCAGCCTCGACGAGCCAGGGCTCCCACTCGGCCTTCACCTGCTTCTTGAGGAACCGCTGCTCGCCGATTTCTTCATCGTAGCCATGGAGGCCCGCTGCCTCATGGAGTAACGCGGGAGCGCCTTGGGAAGGAAGTTCCTTGGAGGCCGCTTGCAACGAGCGCAGTCCCCTCTCAGCCCGTGCATTCTCCAGGACGCTGGTCTCCTGGGCAGTCAAGGTGACTGCCAGGCACAACGGCCAAAGTGCTCGGAGAATGGACAGGGCTGATTTCATCGACTTGTCATGGTTCCAGCAACGAGCGGGTCTGGCTATTCTTTTTGAACCAGTCCATCAAAAGCTGCTTCCGGTCCGTAGTGCCGGGAGCGCGCCAGAGATTATTCGCACTGGTGCCCACATGCTCGACGGACCAGCCATCCCATTCACGGAAGGCATGGTAGGCCCAGTTCCATCCCTTGGACTCCATGAAGGCGATCACGTCAGCGAGGTATCGCTTGGCACTATCCCCCGGCGCAAAACACACGGCGCTAAACTCGCCAATGAAGATGCGCGCATTGTTAGCCTTCTGGAAATCCACCACGGGCTGAAACCACCGGGCGACTGCCGCCGCATCCCAGTAGGCGCTGCCAATCTTCCCAGGATACGAGATTCCCTGTGGCCGCCCATATAGCCCCTGGTGTGTGAAGATCCCCGGTGCATACATGTGAGCCGAGTAGATGATGCGTGGGAGGGCGATCTTTTTGAGCTGGGTGAATCGGCGGGGATCTCCATACGGGCTTTCAACAATGATTCGGCGCGCCGGATCGATGGCCGCAATCAGATGTGCGGTCTTATCTGCTACGGACTGCCACTTGGCCACATACTTGTCATTGCCTGTGCAAGGCTCATTCAGAAGGTCGAACGCAAACACGGCGGGATGCCCTTTGTAGCGATTGGCGATGATCTTCCAGAAGGTGTAAAAGCAACCCTCTCCCCACGCGGTGTGAAACATCCGATACGTCGGATAGGCTGAGCGATCACTGAATCCGCCCGGCGGTGTGTGCAAGTCGATCACCACGCCGATGCCACGTTGAGCGAACAGCGGCAGCATCGTATCCATTTGCGCGATCTGCTGATTGATCCAGCTCTGGTAGGCCTTCAGCGTCATGTTGTCCGCCGTCGCTGCGTCAGGTATCGTCAATTGCCAACGAGCGAGGTTCGCGCCCATGTCCGCCAGTCCATTGATGGTTGAAGCATCTGGGTTGGGCGGGATCATAGCGCCCCGCCTCGTGGTTTGAGCTTCGAGAGATGACCGCCCGGCAAACAGCAAGGTCAGGCAAAGGAAAAGGGTGAAGGTGGATTTCATGGCTGGATGGAGGCTTGGATGATGGGGGCTAGGCGGAATCTGCTGCCTTCCCTTTTCAGTTCATGCCCGGTCCCCGCAGAATCTTATGCTCTGGTTTGAAATATATTTCCGGCCCCACAAAAACGCCCTTCCAAGCCATTCGAGAAGGCGACCGAGCACTTTCCCCGTGCTCGGCCCCGTTCTAGCACTACCTCTTTCCATGCGCACCCTCAGCCCTACCCGACAGATCAGGGAACGATCTTCATCACCTCGGCACCGTCGTGGTGCCGAAACCCTGCGCTTTGCGACAGCTCCCACCAGCTTGGGGCTTGTGCTGGTCGCCGCGTCCACCCACGGCGTCTGTGCGATCCTCATGGGTGACGATGCGAATGCTCTGGTGGATGACCTTCAACAACGGTTCCCCGACGCTTCCCTGCTTCGCGATAATCCGAGCGTTCAAAGCACCATGAACCAAGTCATTTCGACTATCGAATCGCCGGGCTGCCCATTCGATCTCCCACTGGATCTGCGAGGCACCGCGTTTCAGCAGCGCGTGTGGCAGGCCCTGACGCGCATTCCTGCGGGCGAGCCGGTCAGCTACACCGAGTTGGCTGAGATGATCGGTTCGCCCCAAGCCGTGCGCGCGGCGGCTGGAGCGTGTGCTGCCAATGCCCTGGCTGTGGTGATTCCCTGCCACCGAGTGCTGCGCCACGATGGCCGCATCTCAGGCTATCGCTGGGGAGTTGAACGGAAACGACAACTGCTCGCTCGCGAAGCCGCTCGTGCATGAACTTGTTTGCTCCCGATCCCTCGCTCAACCTTCTGCCTCGTGATGGCGAGGTCGTTTATCATGGGC
This sequence comes from Verrucomicrobiota bacterium, assembly GCA_963204975.1. Lineage (GTDB taxonomy): Bacteria > Verrucomicrobiota > Verrucomicrobiia > Verrucomicrobiales > Verrucomicrobiaceae > JAEUHN01. Next base: position 75,299 of record CAUJJC010000272.1, read on the forward strand.
CAGTCCTCTCGCCAAGCGAGGCATCGCGCTGCTTCGACTCATTGAAGGCCGAAGTGCCGTGGCAAAACGATGAAGTGGTGATCTTTGGCAAACGCTTCGTGACCGCTCGCAAGGTGGCCTGGTATGGCGACGACGCCTTTGCCTACACCTACTCAGGCACTACCCGACACGCGTTGCCGTGGACGGCGGAGTTGCTCAGGCTCAAGGCCAAGGTGGAGCTGATCGCGGGAACGACCTTCAACTCCTGCCTGATCAATCTCTACCACCACGGCGAGGAAGGCATGTCGTGGCACAGCGATGATGAGCCCACACTCGTTCGAGGTGAGACGATTGCGTCCATGAGTCTCGGAGCCGAACGAAAGTTCGCCTTCAAGCACAAGCGCGAACCAGGGCTCACCGCATCCATCATGCTGGAGCACGGCAGCCTTTTGCTGATGAAAGGAGCCACGCAAGAGCACTGGCTCCATGCCTTGCCAAAGACCAAGCGCGTCACCACACCACGCATCAATCTGACGTTTCGTGTGATGGTGCGATGATTCGCGCATCGAGCCCGAGGGCCTGGAGTGCGCAGACTCAATGCACCGCGAAGGTCACCGCTGGCGGCACGTCCTTCACCATGTGCTGGCAGAGGAAGCGGAGGAAGCCCTGGCTGTAGCGGGAACGTGTTTTTCCTCCGCTGGCCATGGCGGCGATCTGGAAATTCGCATGGCGCTCGAGCAATCGCACCCAATGCCACCTGGCATACGTGCGGCTGAGCTGCTGCCCACCTTGGTAGGCGCGGAAGATCTCGCCATTGTAGAAATACTCCACCAGGCTCATCCAGGCGTTGTGCCACTCGACGACATTCTTCGAGTAGATCTCCAGGGCGTGTTTGAGTGCCGTGGGCTGTTTGAGGATGGAAGTGCCCTTGGCAAAGACGTGCTCGTCGAGCAGGCGTGCGCCTTCGAGGGCCATGAAGAGACCCGGTGAGAGCATGGGATCAACGAAACCAAAAGCATCACCCAGCAAGATCCAGCCAGGGCCATAGCCGCGCTCGGAGAGGAGCTGATAGTTGGTGTAGGTCATCACGTCCGTCACACGTCGTGCGTTGGCACCTTTGTCGCGCAGCAAGGGCTCGCGCTTGATGATGTTCTCCAGGCGTTCTTCGGGAGTGTCGCCCAGGTCCTTCAGGTGCTCCTTGTTGATGACCACGCCGACGCTTAGCCGACCAGGCAAGGGGATGCGCCAGCTCCAGCCCTGCGTCAGCACGGAGATGATGATTTGACCCTCCGGCACCTCGTCGTGAGCGAAGTTCTCATAGTGCGCGAAGTAGGCCACGTCGTTGCGCTTGCCCTTCACGGAGGGGATGTCCATGAGCTTCGAAAAGGTGCGAGCACGTCCGCTGGAATCAATCAACAAGGGATCATGCTCCTCTGGCAGGCCTGCGACCGAACGACTCTGCGCACTGAGTCGCACCGAGGGTTCGCCATTTTGATCGCAGCGCTCGAGTTCGGCTCTTGCCTTCACAAAACGTGCGCCCAGTTCCTCGGCGCGCGTGCGCAACAAGTTGTCGAGTTCCGGGCGCGGAGCGTTGTAGGAATACGGTGGCAGGTAACCCTTCACGGACATGAAGTTGAAGTGCAGCTTGTCACCTGCCGTGGTGAAGAACGAGGCACCGGGCTTGTATTGGCAGAACTGCTTCACCCGGTCCTCAATGTCGAGGTGGCGGAAGACATTGACCACCGCCGGAATGAGCGACTCACCCACTAGCAGATCGGGGCGTTTCTCGTCATCAAACACGAGCACCGGGATGCCGCGCTTGGCAATCATCGCCGCCAGCGTGCATCCAGCCGGGCCGGCGCCAACGATAACGACTTCGGGGAGTGGTGGGTTCATGAGTCAGAGGAAGGGGTGCGGCGCAGGAGCTTGCCACTGGCCGTCGTGGGCAGAGATGTTACGACGCTGAAAATGAGCGGGATTTTATAGCTGGCCAGATGTTCGCGGCAATGAGCACGCAGTTCCGCAAGTGTGGGCGCAGGAGCCCCGGGAATATAACGAGCTACGGGCACTTCGCCAAAAAGCGGATGGGCGCGGGCTTCGACGAACGAACGCTGCACCTTCGGATGCGCATCGAGCACACGCTCCACCTCCTCGGGAAAGACCTTCATCCCACCCACATTGATGACGCTCTTGCGCCGCCCACAGAGGAAGATGCGCCCTTCGGCATCGCGACGTGCGAGATCACCCGTGGCAAACCACCCTTCCTCATCCAGCACGCTCGCTCGCGGTTGCCAGGGATCGAGGTAGGCATCGAACATGCCGGGACCACGCAGGCACAGTTCGCCCACGCCTTCGTGCTCATCGCGGAGCTGGCACTGGTAGGCGGGCAACGGCATGCCAATCGCTTCGGCGCAGTCCGCAGGTGCATCGAGATTGAGCAACGGCAGTCCGACCTCGATGATGCCAAGCCCTTGCACGAGCGGCTGATGAAACCTCCGCTGGAACTTGTCGGCGGTCTTTTGATCCAAGGCAGCGGCGGTGCTCACGGCGAGTCACAAGTCCGACCACGGGACATCGCCGGGTGCGTCAGCGAGCTGTCGATAATGCACCGGGCTGCCATACATCACGGTCGCCCGATGCTCGCTGCCCGCGCGCAGCAGATCCTCGCCCAGATGGTGCTCTTCGATGATCGTCGTCGCGCCGTGATAAAGGTAGAGCACGATGGACACGGCGAAGTGGTGAGCCATCGGCAGCACCCAGAGCACGCGATCCGCTGGACCCATGCGCAGGCCTTCATTGGCACCTCGAATGCGATCGAGCAGCGACTCGTGCGAGAGCACCACACCCTTCGATTTGCCCGTCGTGCCCGAGCTGAACCGGATGAACGCAGGATTCAACGCCGCGAAGGCATCGAGCGGAAAAGATGGAGCAACAGGATCGAGGAGCTTGCATTGAAAACCATCATCGCTGCCGATGATGAGCGCGTTCAAGGCAGTGCGTTGGGTGAGTTCGGCACGTTCGGCGGGTGCGAGTTCATCGGGCACGGGCACAAAGCAATGCCGTGCGGCCAGCACGGCCATCGCGAGCGGCACGTAGTCGATGCCGCTCGGAAACTGAACGCCCACACGGAGGGGAGCCTCGCTCTTCGGCAACGAGGTGGCGATGGCATCGCAACGATCCAGCAGCTCGCGATAGGTCAGCGTGCGAGCGCCTTGCACCAAAGCCACCGCGTTCAAATCGGCGCGCTCGCGAATCGCCTCAATGATATTGAAGCGGGCCATTCCTCAGAACTTCCACGAAGCACCCACCGTGAAGCCCACGGCATCAATGCCAGGATTCGGGCTCGTGGCACCGCCGTTCGACATGTGCTGGAACATCGTGCCCACCCGCAGCGTGAGGCTGTCATTGATCACGCGCTGAAGACCCAGATGACCGAACCAGTTCAACGTGAAGTCCTGGCCCTGACCACCCTCGACACCCTGCGAATCAATCCAGCCAAAACCACCACCAGCGCCTGCATACACGGACCACGTTTGCGCCTTGTTCCAATACTCGATGGAAGGCGAAAGCATGAAGCCGAAGTAGTGGCTCTCTGGGCCATTCTCCACCCAGGTGCCGAGCAGCGCGGCTCGGTGGCGCACGCTGATGGAGGCACCGTTGTCGAGATCGAGCCCGAACCAACGCGGCGAGCGCCAGGCGAACTGCGTGGGCACGAGGCGATAGTCGATTTCGGTGTAATTGCCCACCTGCCAGAGCATGCCCGTTTCGATGTCAAAGGCGTGCTCGCGGTAAATCGGTGTCGGGGCTGGATTTGGAAGGTTACCAACGGTTGGCTGTCCCGCGAGGGCAGCACTGAGGGAAGAGGCAACGAAAGCCGCAATGGCTAGGGATCGGATCGTCATGGAGAGGGAGTGAGTTGGAGCTGGGTCTTGTCGTTGGCGGAAATGTCTTCGGGGCGCGAGAAGGCCATGAGCATGGTGGAGTCGTCGGACTGCACCATCTGGATCTGGCGCAGGTGCTTGGTCTTGGGATCGATCTGGAGGTCGATCTGCTTGAGGTGCTTTTTCACCATGAAGCCCTTGGGCTGGAGCGCCACCGTGATCAGCTCCGGTGTGTCGCCCGTGATGGTGGCGGTGAAGTCCTTGGCCATCTGCTCGGCATTGAGATCCTTGCTGTTGAGGAAGTGCATCCACATCCTCATGCGCCCTTCGTTGGGGCTCAGCGTCTGCCACTTCTGCGAGTCGTCGAGGAGGTGCAGGTCTTTGTTATCAAACATCAGCACCATCGTCGTCGGCTTGCCCAGCTCCCATCGGAAGCGACCATCCGCCAGCCGCCAGAAGCGACCTTCGTTCGTGATGGGTTCCTTCATCGTGGGCAGCGTGCGGATCATTTTGAAGCCCACCTTGATGTCGCCCATCTGCTGCTGTGCGGCGATCCAGTCGTTCATCACAGCGGCAGGCTCCACTGCATGAAGACAGGTGGAGACAAGCAAAGTGAACGCGAGGAGGGCGGCGCGCATGGTCGTGCAAGTAAACACTGCGCACGAACGGCGAACAAGCAGAACGACGAAGATCACGCTCTCGTCGTCGCCGCACCCGGCTCCATGGTCGTGGCGCTGCTTGCAGCCATCTCCTTGCGAGGGCTCGCCAGGACTGTGGAGATCTCGGCTTTGATCCAGACCTTGATGCCTTGCCACAGCAGTTTGAATGACCCGAAGTTGGGCGCGAAGTTTTCCTTCAAGAGGTAGCTGTGGTGCAGGTTGTTCATGCCGTAGATACCCTTGGCGATGCGCTTGGTAGCAATGGCTTTGAGGCGTCCGTTGTAAAAGGCCATGAACTGGGCGAAGAACTTCCCAGCAGGGCCATCGTAGGGCAGGCGCGTCCATTCGTAGCTGGGATTGGAATACACGAGGCGCACGGGGCCAATGAAATACGTGGCCAAGTCCATGAGGAAGGCGGCCCACATCAGTTCGGCGTCGCCCATGTAGTGATACTTGCCTTTGTAGAGCGCCTCGAACCAGTAGCGATAGCTGCGGCCATACGCACCCGCACCCAGGTAGGCCTTCTCGGCCGCGATGCACTCGCCGCGGAAGTCCTTCTTCAGCATTGAGGTGACCGCATAAACGGTGTGCCCGCTGTAGTCGAGCCCCTGGCTGTAAAGCGGATCATTGAAGCCTGCTGCGTCGCCGAGCAAGGCCCAGCGGTGGCCGCACATCGACTCGTTGTAATACGAGAGGTTCTTGTAGTAGTAGAGGTCGTCCTCCACCTGCTCCGCGTGCTCGAACATCAGCTTGCCCACCGGATGGCTGAGCAGATGCGCATGCAGTCGCGCGGCCATGTTTTCACCCGGCGGCAGATCGTAGAGCGTGCGATCCCACACGATGCCGGCGCTCAGCGTGCCATCGGACAAAGGGATGAGCCAGCACCACCAGCCGCGGCCCATGAGGTGATTCGTGGCGACGGAGCGTGCGGCCCAGACACGCGCGCTCCATTCATCGTGACCCGCGCGCACGGCGGCGCTGTCCACGTCAGTCACGTTGCGATAGCGCGTCCACACGGATGAGGTGGGATGCTCGTCGCCGAGCTGCTGCACGGTGCCGAGCTGCTTGCCGAGCAAGGTCGCCTTGCCCGAGGCATCGAGCAGCCAGCGGCAAGTCGCGCGTTTCACCTCGCCACTCTCCAGCGTGATCTCCACGCTGTGCGGCGCGTCATTGTCGTTCAAGACGATGTTCCGCACGGTGGCCGGGCGATGCAGGTCGCAGCCGAGCTTCAAAGCCTCAGCGAGGATGTGCTCGTCGAGCGTGGACCGGTCGAGCTGATACGTGGGCAGGCGCGACTGGAAGCGCGGCCCCAGCTCTGTGCACTCGTAGGGCGAGTCGTTGCGGTCATTGCAGAACCACATGCGCAGGCCGTGCTTGTTGATGTGGTGCGCGCTCAGGTAGCTGGACAGATTCAGCACGCGGGTGAGGAAGCTGCCGCCGACTTCGGAGGTGCTTTCGCCCACCTTCTTGTCGAACTCGGCTTTGCGCTCGACGATCAGGATGCGCAGGTCGGGCAGGTCGCGCTTCAGCAGCAAAGCGGCGGCGGCACCCGAAAAAGATCCGCCTGCGATGATCACATCGTAGTCAGCCTGGGAGGTGGGGGAGGAGGTCATGGAAGTTTGGGCTCGCATCACTGAACGATTCGGCTTCTATCCGGGGCGCTTCGAATCCGCCATAGGCGGGCCATGAGGCGAACTCCCCATGCCCCGCGAAGCAACGTCAGAAAGCCATCCAACGCAAGCACAGTCCCCTGAGTGCGGAGGATTGCATCATGCCTTTTGGACGCGGTTTTTGCTCGGGTGGATGCGCATCTTGCCGCGATGGTTGTGCGTGCTCCTCACGGGACCCGTGGTGTTTGTGATTTACCACCTCGCCCATCCGCAACGGCGCGGCATCATCGCGAATCTCGAAGCCCTGCGCCCTGAAGATGGTCCGCTGCTGCACTGGTGGGGAGGCTACCTTGTTTTCCGGCAGTTCGCCCTGACCTACCTCGACCGCCTCTGGCACATCCATTTCGGACACGAGGTGAAGTGGGAAGCCGAGGGCGAGGAAAATATGCAAGCCCTGAGGGCCGAACCCGGCGGCGCTCTGGTCTTCACCATCCATGCAGGCAACTACGACCTGGGCTCCGCGCTCTTCGCCAGCAAGCTGGGCCGCGCCTTGCACACCGTGCGCACTCCCGAGCAGACCAGCTCGCTGCAAGCTCTACGCAAAAAGGAGTTCGACGACCAAAAGGATCAGCACCCGAACCTCCACGTTCACTACAACGAGAGCTACAGCCACCTCGGCCTCCAGCTCTGCAACCTGCTCACGCAAGGCCAGCTCGTGGGCATCCAGGGAGATCGGGTGGTGATGGACGTCTCGCCCATGAATGCACGCATCGGCCCGCTGGAGTTCCGCCTGCCACGTGGTCCGCTGGTGCTCGCAGAGATGACGCGGGTGCCGTGCTACCCTGTGTTTCTCCACCGCACGGGCGTGCTCTCGTATCGTGCGCAGATCGGTGCGCCCTTCGTGGCTGCGGGTGAACTCCTCCCGGTGGATCAGCTCGCTGATCGCTGGCTCAAGGTCATGCACGCGTTCCTGGTGGAGCACTGGGACCAGTGGTTCGTCTTTGAGCATCTCGTTACCCGCGTGGCATGAATGCTCTGCCTAACGAGTATGTGCGACGCACTTCCTGGCGGCTGCTGCTTCGGATTCTCCCTGCCATCGGCGTCGGGGTGCTCTGGTTCTACGGGCAGCCCACCGCAGCGATGGCTCTGTTCGCCTCCGTCTTCTGCACCATCGGCTACCTCACACTCTCGCCCACGACGCGACTGCTCGGTCCGGTAACAACCCACTGGCAGGGCGATGCTCTGCTGCTCACCCTTGATGACGGCCCGCACCCAGACTCCACACCTGCATTGCTCGACCTGCTCGATCGCCACGGAGTGAAGGCTGTGTTTTTCGTGATTGGTGATCGTGTAAACCAATGGCCCGACCTTGCCCGCGAGATCGTTCGTCGTGGCCACACCATCGGCAATCATAGCCAGACGCATCCTTCGGGTCGGTTCTGGATCCTCGGACCTCGCGGCACCTGGCGGGAAGTCGCTGGATGTCAGCAGACGCTGCGCGAGATCACCGGCGAATCGCCCCAGTGGTTCCGTGCGCCCGTGGGGCACTACGGTGCCTTCACGCATCCAGCCCTGGACGAACTGGGCCTACGTCTGATGTCCTGGTCATGCCGCGGTTTTGACACCGTTGATCCCGACGTGCCACGCGTGCTGCGAAGAATGGCCAGCAACGTCAAACCTGGTGCCATCGTGCTGCTACACGAAGCCATTCCGACGAGCGTCGAACTCGTGGAAGGCATCCTGGAACTCGCGCGCTCCAAAGGCCTTCGCTGGGCCGATCCGACTTCGCTTCAGTAGCAAGGCCTTTGGGCTTACCGTGCCTCCAGCTTCACGTAGTCGATGCCCACCATGTAGCTCTTCACCGCCTGTGGGTTGATGCCCTTGATGGAGAAGGTGAGCTTGTGTTCGCCCGCGGTGAGATCGTGCGTGCCAAGGTCGAGTTCGTCGGTGACGACGACGGCCGGATAGTTGTAGCCATCGAAACCGGTGAGCACTGTCTTGCCATCGAGGGCGATGTCGCAGATGGCGTAGTCGCGCGCCTTCGTGAGCACGGTCTTCAGGGCGAACTTGCCAGTCTTCTCGACTGGCAACGCGAGCGTGAGCGCGTCGTTTGGTTTCGCGCCAACCCACCAGAGCTGGGAGCCGCCGCTCCACTTGTTGCCGAAGCCGCCCATGCCTTGCGGTCGGGTGCTGCCGCCGGTCTTGGACAAGACCGTCATCGTCTCGGCTTCGAGAGCGCCTTCGACTTTGATAGCGGGACCGCTTCTTCCGGAGTCGGCCTTCGCGGGCGTCGCGTTGGTTTGGAGATAAGCCACCAGCTGACGGAGCTGCTCCACGGGCAGCGCATCGAACAATCCCTCGGGCATGGTGCTGACTTTGGAGACCGTGCGCTTCTTGATCTCGCTCGTCGTGATCGTCTGCTCCAGACCGCCGGGCATCGCGATGCGCACGGCGCTGGGAGAGTCTTCCTTCACGACGCCGCTGGCCACGCGTCCGTCCTTCAGCTCGAAGATGTTGAGCTGGTAGTCCTTGCCGATCACCGCGTTGGGATCGAGCACGTTGTCGAGCAGGTAGTCGAGGTTGCCGCGATTTGAGCCCGTGAGGTCAGGGCCGACCTTCTGGCCTTCGCCAAACATCGCGTGGCACTGACCGCACACGGCGCTGAACAAGACTTTTCCTTTGGCCTTGTCGGCGGCGGCGAGATCGCCCTTCGTCAGCAACGCTCGAAACTTCTTCTTCCGCTCTTCCAGATCAGCCTTCGGCGCGTTGAGATCGCCGAACGTGTCCTTCAGCAAGGCGGACACGTCGACGTTGTTCAAAGCCGCGAGTTGACGCGCTAGGAAGGGTGAGAGCATCGTGCTCGGGATCGACTTCGCCTTCACGGCGGTGAGTAGTGCTTTCGCTCCCGAAGCTGTGGTGGCCAGGGTGTTCACGGCGTCGAGCTGCGTGCTGGCATCGAAGGCTTTGAACTTGGCCACGAGCACTTCGGCCATCTCGGGATGCGCGAGGGTCGCAAGTCCTTGCACGGCGTGACGCGTGAGCACTTTATCGTCCGACTTGATGAGGCTGACGAGAGTGGGCGCTGAGGCGATGTCGCGAACATTGAGGAGCAAGGTCAGTGCGGCCAGACGTTCGCTAGCATTGGCAGACGCGTTGGTGAGCAGAGCGCGGAAGTGTTGCTTCGCTTCCTCGATGCCCATGAAGGCTTCGAGTTCGAGGAGAGTGGCTTCGACTTGAGTCGAAGGCTCTTTGGATTCGGCTAAAGCCGAAACCACTTTGGCACGGAGCGCTACCCAGTTCTCGGGCTTGCGGATCTTGTTCCCACCGCGCGCTGACTTCAGCACCGTGTCGAGCATGGCATCGCGCACAGCCGCATCCTTGGTCTCGGCAGCTAGCGTGAGCAAGCCGGTGCGGCCCGACTCCTCCGCTCCCATGCGGCGGAAGATGAACTCAGTGACCTTCGGCATCTTCGACACCTTCGCGAGTTCCAGTCCCGCCTTCGGGTCCGCGCCGACGAGTGGTTCGATGCCATACCAGATCAGGAGCGGGATGTAGGGATCGTCTTTGTCTTCGCCGTGGGCGAGCAGGGCGCGGGCTATGGGGAGAACGCGAGCTGGAACCGCACGCCTCAGTTCTGACGCCAACTCTCTTCGAACCAGCGCTGACGGATCGTTCGTGGCAAGTTTCTCGAACGAATCATACAAATAGTCAGGTCCGATTCCATCTGACCTCAGCACTCGAATGGCGGCGGCGCGCTCACGGTCGCTGGCGGACTTGAGTTTCTGGCTAGCCGCCACTCCCCATTGATTGAAAGAGAAGCACCCAAGTGTCCAAAGTGCTCGCAGTCTGCCTGTCTCTGATGATGCGCTTTCTGAGAGGTCATTGAGTGATCTTTCGGCCTCATATCCTTTGAGCCTACCTTCAACGCTTCGCTCCATCAACACCCTTCGCGCCTGCCTTGAGAACCACTCGTTCTCCGTCTGCACGGCGAGCTTCGCGAGCGTCTCATCGCTTTCTTTGGCGAGATCGAACGGGGCGGTTGGAGTTGAGCCTTTAGGCGATTTGGGGGCGGCTGGCGTATTCGGTGCGCGCTTCGGATCGGCTGAAGCCTCGACTCCAACTTTCGCTGCGGCAGTCTGGTGCCCCACATAGCTCACCTTGTAAATCCGTCCGTTGCTGCGATCCCAGATCTCCACGGCGCCGCTGCCGCGATGGCAGACTTGTTTGTCGCTCCAATCACTGACATAGAGCGAGCCATCGGGGCCGACCTTCTGCGTGACGGGGATGAAATTCATGTCGTTGCTGCGCATGAAGTCGCTGCCGTGCTTGCCGATGTAGGTGCTGCCGTGCGGGTCGAGGTAGTCCGTCACGAGACGATGGCCGTGCAGGTTGCCAAAGATGAGCCGGTTCCGATAGGTCGCAGGGAACTGGCTGCTCTGATAGATCGCGAGGCCGCAGTGCGCGTGGCCACCGCCAGCAGCGTTGGTATCGTCTTGCACGAGGCTTCCGTGATCGCGGCCGCCCCAATGCGCGTTGTCTCGGATGCTGCCAGCGTAGTGCGCGTGGTCGGCGATGGTTTCGATGTCCTTGTAAGTGTAGGGATTGAAATGCTGCCCGCCCTGCCGGTGATAGCGTGCCCCAGGGACGATGTGATAGAGATGCGGGATGACGCAGGCGGTGACGAAGAACTCACCATTCTGATCATAGTCGAGCCCCCAGGGATTCGAGGTGCCGTGAGCAAAGACTTCGAAGACGTGCCTAACAGGATGGTAGCGCCAAACGCCCGCATTGATGGGTGTGCGCTGATCCTCAGGTGTGCCGGGCTTGCCGACCTTCGAATGCGTGAACACGCCGTGGCAGCCGTAGAGCCAGCCATCGGGTCCCCAGAGGAAGGAGTTGAGTGTCTCGTGCGTGTCCTGGGAGCCCCAACCGTCGAGCAGGGCGTAGGCGGTGAAGGAAAGGCCGGGAACGGTGGGCAATTTGAGATCTGAGATCTGAGATTTCAGATCTGCCGGAGCAGGCTTATCACCCTCGCGAGGAATGAACATCAAATACGGTGCCGCCCCCACCCACACGCCGCCGAAACCGACCTCGATGCCGCTGGCGAGGTTGAGGCCTTCGCAGAAGGTCTTCTTCGTCTCGTAGGTGCCGTCTCCGTCGCTGTCTTCGAGGATGCGGATACGGTCCTTGCCAGCGCCGACCTCGCGGGGCTGCGGGTAGCTGTTGCCCTCGACGACCCATATCCGACCGCGCTCGTCGAAGCAGAAGGCGATGGGTTGCACGATGTCGGGCTCGGCAGCGATGAGGTCGGCTTTGAAGCCGGTGGGGAGTTGCAGATTCTTGAGTGCGTCCTGCGGCGACTGGCCGCGGGCATACTCGATCTGCGGCTTCAAGCCGGGGCCATACATCTTCACGGGCTTCACTTCGGCGGTCGTGTCCGTGCGCTTCTGCGTGAGGATAAAGACACCGCTTTTGTTGGCGGAGACGATGTCGGGCAAGCCATCGCCATTCACATCGCCCACGGTCACATCGACGCCGACGCTACTGACGGCATCGACGAGGTGCGGGATGAAATCGACACCGCCCTTGCCGTCGCGCTTGGTTTCATACCAATACACGACGCGAGCACCGCGTTCGTCGGGGTCGTGGCCGTTGTGAGCCCAGTAGCGCTTACCGGTGACAATGTCCTGGATGCCGTCACCATTGATATCCGCGAGCGCCGCAGCGTGCGGCTGCGAGAAGACGATGCCGTAGTCGTTGTCCGCCGGGTGTTCGCTGGCGAGCATGATTTGTTTCCACGTCGGCTGATTGGGCGCGGGCTTGTTCTGCAAATACACCGCCACGCCGTAGCGATGGGCTGCGAGGGATGTGAAGACATCGTTGGTGCCATTGCCATCGAAGTCATACGCGAACATCTGCGCGCCACCGCCGACACCGGCGGCGAAGTTGTGCTGAGTCCAGTTCTCGGTTCTCGGTTCGCCGTTCCTGGTTGAGTTTTGCCACCAGCGCCGCGCTTCGAGCAGATCGAGTTTGCCATCGCCATTCACATCGCCCACGCCGAGGCCATGCGTGAACTTCGCCACCTTCATGTCCTCGCTGATCGCGACGAAGGGCCACTTCTCCGTCGGCTTGTCCCAGTTCGGCGCGAACCAGCCAAACCGGCCTGCCGTGCTGCACACGATCTCGGGTTTGCCATCGCCGGTGATGTCGGTGAAGACGGGCGACTCGTTATCCACCACGTCGGCGACGATGTGCATGGGCCACGACTTGTCATCGTGAACGCCGGGGTTCAGGTAGAGGCGCGCCTCCTTGCCAGGGAAGCCGAGGATGAGAATGTCGTTCTTCTTGTCGGCGTTGAAGTCGTGAACGTAGGCGAAGAAGTTGTCCGAGTAGCCATTGATGCTGAAGATCTTCGGCTCGTAGTAGGCATGCTTCACGGTGAAGGCCGGGCCTTCCCACCAAAACGGACCTGCCACGATGTCAGGCTTGCCGTCGCCATTGATGTCGCCAATGCCAGCTCCTTCGGAATAGAAGTCGCCGTGGAGTTGCTGGCGCTGCCAAGTGATGTCGGTGGCGGCTTGCAGGGTGGAAGCAAGAAGCAGGACGAGAAGCGGGAGGCGGTGCATGACGGGCGATGAATTGACGATGGCAGACGCTAACAGACGCAAGCGTCCTGAGACAAGCTTTGTGCGCAGGGTGCTGCGAGCTAAGCAGCGTTGGGCTCTCAAAACTATGCACCAACGAGTCGCGTGAGTTACACGACCAACAGGCACACCCTACTGAACGTGCCAATCGCGCATCTTTGACATCGTAGCTGTAAACTCAGCATGGACCACATGGCTGGCGCTGGCGATGAGGCGGCCCGCCTTGCCGAAGGTCCACTCGACGGCGTAGCTGAGGCTGGTCCAGCCGTCCATCCAGGTGATCTTGTCGGAGGCGATGATCAGCATCGCGGCGACGATGTAGAGATTGCACAGCATGATGAGCCAGCCGGAGAACGAAGTGCCGTTGCGCTTCAAGTCGCTCTGCTCAATGCGCAGGGTGCGCAGGGTGTAGCTGAGGTGAAACCACCAGGTGAAGCCGATCAGAAAGCAGAGCGTCTTCAGTGAATCGAACGGGATGGAAAATGAGCCGATCTGAATCTGCTGGATCGCTTCCAAGTTACCGAACAAACCAGCAATGCCATACGCGACGATCACCATCACGGTGTAGGCCGGTATCAGGTAGGGCGCGAGGGAGATGAAGGTATTGCTTTTGTTCGTATCGACCCAACCGCCGTCGTGGCCGACGTGCCAGTCATAAACCACGGCCCCACAGAGCTTGGCAGCGATGATGTGCGACCACTCGTGACCGAAGACGTAAGCGATCATAAAGGTGTGCCGAGCAAAGGCGAAGATGGCCAGCCAGACGAGCCCGCCGAAACCGAACCAAACAAACTCCGTGGTCGCCAGCAGGGCTCCTCCGCGACTGGCCTGCAGCAGCAGCTCGGCGAAGCTAAAAATGCTGATCACCGCCAAGGGCAGCAGGAACAACCAGCCGACGAGGGTCTTGCAATCGAGGATGAACTCGTGCCAGTCCGCTCCCGTGCGGCGACGTGTGTCCAGCCGTGAACGGTCGTCCTTGCGCTGTTTCTGATCAGCGTGGGGCTTGTTGGAGCGCCGGGCGGCACGTTGGAGAGCGATGGCCATGTGTTGTTCACATTGTTAACAAATGTGAAGTATTTTGCCAACAACGTTCCGTGACGTTTTTTGTGACTGCCGCCGCCTAATCGAGCTGCTCCTTCGGCGCGGCAATCTCCACCCGCTGCACCGGCGCATTGACGGGCGGCGGAGTGAAGGGCGAAATGGTGACGCCAGGGAGCCGCATCGCGTAGAAATCCTGGGCATAAATCTGCCAGCCCACGGGCACGCCCACAGCATCCGCCACTTCGCGGGCCGTGAGGTAGGTCTCCACAGAGTCCTTCACCACGTAGAGCCAGACGATTTTGTTGGGCTCCGTCTTGAGCTTGCGCATGTAGCGCTGGAAAAAGGAAGCCGGGTTGCGCAGATCCTGGGCGGTCTCACCAGCGCCCTCCTGCGGAATCAAATTGAGGTTCATCACAGGGGCCGTGGCGACGGGCACCAGCTTGGCCTGAATGGATCGATCACCGATGCGCGCGCGGTCGAAGTAGGCGAGGAGCTTGTCCTTGGAATACGTGATCTGGGCCGCCGGGGTGGTGGAAGTGACCTTGGGATGATTGGGCGAGAGCAAAGTATCACGGTTCTTGGCGACTTCCTTCTGCACAATGTCGAGGAATGACCGGTCATTGAGGTAGAGCACGCGTCCTTTGGCGACGAGGAAGTTCTCACGCACGGCCCCCTGCGGAACGGGGCGCGGATTGGGAATGCGAACGTATTGAGGAGGCGGGGGCTTGAAGACAGGAGTGTCATCGAGGAGTTTCTTCAGGCGCTCGAGTTCGGCGAAGAGCTTGTCGAGTTCCTTCTTGTCCTTGTCGCGATCATACTTGGCGCGCTCGATTTTTTTGCGCAGTTCGTCCAGGTCCATGAACTTCACCTGGTTCTGCACCTCGGTGAGGTCGATGGTCTTCAGTTGTTCGGTGGTGAGCTTGATCTTCTGCTCGGACTCCACAATTTTTTTGTTCACTTCATCAGGCTCGTTTTCGGGCTTGGGCAGAGCGTTGACCTTGGCCAGCAGTTCATCGTGTTGTTGCTGGGTAACGGGCGGGAGATCAGAGAGCACCCTGTTGATCGACTGCGCGATATTCAGGCTGACCATGATGAAGACGATCATGAGCACGCCGACCACGTTGGTCACGGTGTCCATGAGGGAATCGAGGTTCAGCTCGGAGCTGTCAGCTTTGCGCTTGGCCATGAGTCGTTAGGGCGCTTTGGGTTCCGGTGGAGGAGGTGGCTGGTAGTCCGCAGGCACGGAGCCCACCTTCCCCTCTTTCTCACCGAAGAGGGAGGTGTCGATGTCGCCACGGCCTGGGATGAGCAGTCGGCTGACCTTGATGCCGTATTTGCTCTGCGCCCAGCCGCCACCGCGATTGTAGGCTGTGGTGCCATCGTCACGGAGCAGGAAAACAAGCTGGGCGTTGTCGCGCTCGCGTGACACCTGGGTGAGGAAGTAATTGAAGGGAGCGCTGGCGATAATGGTCGGCTCGGTGGCGGCCAGCGTTTCGGTTTTGTCGCCCACCTTGAAGGTGAGCTTGGCACCGCTGGCTTCGACAAAGAAGAGCTTGGCGGCTCCGGTCCCAGAGCCGCTGGGCTGGACGACGACGGGCGGTGGCTTCTTGTCAGGCGGGATCTGCCGTTTCTTGATCTCCTCTGTCAGCTTGGCGATTTCCACCTTGGTCTCGGTGGCCTGCTTTTTGAGGCCTTCGATTTCGAGCAGCAGATTGTCCAGTTCCTTGAGCAAGGCCTGGCTCATCGCCTTGTTCTGTTCCTGAATATCCTTGGAGGAGGTCATCAGCTTGCGCAGCTTGGCAAGGCGGTCCTCTTTCTCTTTCTGATCCTGCTGGAGAGCGGCGAGGCGTCTCTTGAGTTCTTCCAGGAGCTTCGCGTAGTCCTCGCGGATCTTGAGTTCGCGGAGCATCTGCTGGTAGGACTTGGCCAGCTCCACTTCCGCCTTGGTGCGCCCATCGCCCTGCTTGGCCTGTGAGACGCACATGACGACGATGATCATGATCAGCGCACCAATGAGGCAGGCGAGGATGCTCAGGAAGGGAAAGAGCGAGACCTCGTCACCGGAAGATGAGCGTCGTTTGGCCATGCGAAGAGATGGGGCGGAGGAAGGGCGGGAATGCCGGGGCTTTGAAGAATTGGGCGGTTAGCTTCCGAACCAGCTCTTCTTTTTCACCTGCTGGATCAGCACCTGTTTTTCGCCGAGTTCCTTCAGCACGTTGTTGAGCCCCTGGAGGCCGCTGGCGAGGGTGCGAATGTAATCGGAGGCACGGGTGGTGGAATCGGTGATGCTGCCGGTCACATCCTCGCGCATCTTCATCATCGTTTTGCTGAACTCGGTGGCGACGAGGTTGGCGTGGGCGTCAGCGCGTTTATCGAGGTTGGTCGCCTGCTCGCCGATCTTGGCTGTGACCGCTTTGAGATCCTCAATGAGTTCCTGCTGGGCGCGGGTGATGGCTTTGGACAGGTTTTCGACAAAGGCTCCCATCTCGCCACCGCCGAACATGCCAGCCAGTTCGGAGCCGGCTCCGTCATTCAGGCGAGGCATGAGCACTTCGGTGCAGTAGGCGTCGATGTCGTTGAGATTGTCATCCTCCGCCTTGGCAAGCGTGGCCATGGGGAAATTCAGGAACATCGCGAGCACAAGGCCAAGCAGGGTGGTATCGAACGCGGTGCCCAGGCCGCTGGTGACCTTGCTGATGGAGGCGATGATCTTTTCCACATCGGCGGCATTCGTCAGGTCCATGCTGCCAATGGCCTGCGAGAGACCGAGCACGGTGCCGATGAAGCCAAGGATGGGAATCGCCCAGAGGAACACCTTGATCAAAGCATAGCTACCGCCGATGCGGGCGCTGTCGATATTGGACTGGGAGTCCATCATGCTGGAGACCTCGCCGTTGTTGGTGCGCACCTCGAAGAGTTCGAGCGCTTTGCGCATACGGTTCACGATCATGCTGTCGCGCAGGCGGACGGGGAAGGAATACAAGCGGTCGATAAACTCGGCGACGTTGTCCTTATTGATCTCCTGGCTGATCTCGTGAGGCAAGATTTCAATGAGGAAGGCTGTGCGCTGGTGGCGTAGCTTCTGCCACTTGAGATAGAGCATCGCGAGAGCCCAAAAGAAGAACCACGTCTCCATGTAGTTCACCCAGGTGCGCTCGTAGAACAGGTCGTGAATGTAGTCGGCTGCATTCATCGGCGAGGTGCCATAAGCACCGGAACCCAAAGGAAAAAGAAGGGCATACCAGCCAATGGCAGCCACGGTGCCAATCACGACGCTGAGCAAAATATTGGGATTGGCCGGATCAGCTTCCGCCCAGCCGCTGCGCTGTGGCTTGGTGGCACTGGAGTAACCGGCTGCCGATTGCGCGCCTCCTTCCATCTCGTGCTGCTTCTCCCCTGCCCATGCCTGACTGATGTCCGTTGGCTGAGGAATGCCTCCCGCATCTACCTCAGGGGCAGGTGCCGGTCCGAAATCAGGGATTTGCAACTTGGTATCGCAACCAGGACAGCGGACCGTTTTGCCGACCATGTCTGGCTCGGCTTGGAGAGTCATGCTGCAGGATGGGCATTTGAATTTCACGGTTGGGAATCCTCCGGGTGTAAGTGATGAGCGTGGTAAGGGGAAATGAAGGGCAAAACAAAGCGTCCTTTGTCAGGGCGTTTTTTCACGACGATTGATGTCCGCCAAGGGAGACGACATCAACCTCGTTTTCTTGGAACGAGTGCAACGAAGTTCTTCACGGTGGCGAACTCATGCGATGAGATCACGGAACCATCTACGAGGCGAGCCCAGAATCTGGACGTTTTTCCGCCTTCGAAGTCGAGTGCCCGTTGCGGTGGGCCATTTCGAAAGTCCCGTCGTTGTGATCAATCCATCCCACGAGTGCAAAAACAAAGCGCGAAGGCCTCTCGACCTCCGCGCTCAGGGTTGGGTTGGAACTGTTATCGGACAGCGACCGGGCTATTCCTCCGCCTTCGGAGCCTTGGCCTTGCGTGTGCGCTTCTTGGGAGCTGCATCCGAAGCTGCTTCTTCAGCAGCCGGAGCGGATGCAGGAGCTTCTTCAGCCACGACTTCGGCTTCCGCAGGAGCGGCAGCTTCGAAGACCTTCAGCGGCTTCGGCGTATCCATCCACTCGATGTAGGCCATCGGAGCAGCGTCTGAGCGGCGCTGGCCGAGCTTGGTGATGCGAGTGTAGCCACCTGCACGGTCCTTGTGAGCCGGAGCAATCTCGGAAAAGAGAATGCGCACGGCTTTCACATTGTTGTCCAGCTTGGCGATCGCCAGACGGCGATAGTGCAGTGCCTTGGGAGTGTCGTTGGTCAGGTCTGAACGGCCTTCATTGGCCACGAGGGCCTTCTTGCCGAGGGTCAGCATCTTTTCTGCCAGCGGACGCACAGCCTTGGCCTTGGCCACGGTGGTGCGAATGCGGCGATGTTCGATCAGGCTGACGATCAGGTTCGACAACAGCGCCTTACGATGGGCTGGCCGACGCTGAAGTTTAGTTGTCTTGAGTCTATGTCTCATATCCTTGTTCTCCGGTCGATAGTGTTTTAGTCGTCGTCGCCTTCGTCATCACTCATGCTGGCGCCGATCAGTTTGGCGAAGTCCTCGGCATTGGCTTCGTCTTCATCATCCTCCTTGAAGGTGGTGCTGCGGGCGAGCAGCGAGACACCGCCGGGGTTTGGATCAAGCAGCGTGCTGTCGAACTTCATGCCGAGAGACAGGCCCAGCTCGGCGAGCTTTTCCTTGATCTCGGTGAGGGACTTCTTGCCGAAGTTGCGGTAGCGCAGCATCTCGGCCTCGGTCTTCATGGCCAACTGGCCGACGGAGGTGATGTTGGCGTTGTTGAGGCAGTTCGCGGCGCGGACGGAGAGTTCGATCTCGTTCACGCTCATGTTGAGCAGCTTGCGCAACTCGCTGTTCTCTTCGGACTGGGCTTCCGGTGCGGCCTCGAATTCGATCTGGCTGTCGTCGTAATTGACGAACACATCGAAGTGGTGGCGCAGGATGGCGGAGGACTGGGTGAGGGCGTCGCTCGGGGAAATGCGTCCGTCGGTCCAGACATCGAGCACCAGCTTGTCATAGTCAGTGTTCTGGCCCACACGAGTGGCTTCCACGCCATACTTCACGCGGGTGACTGGCGAGAAGATGGAGTCGATGGGGATCACGCCAATCGGGGTGTCCGGGCGCTTGTTTTCTTCCCAGGAGGAATAGCCGCGGCCCACGCGGACTTCGAATTCAGCTTCGAACTTGGCTTTGCGGTCCAGCGTGCAGATGATCTGGTCCTTGTTCACCACGCTGTAGCGATGGTCTTCCTTAATGTCGGCGGCGGTGACCACGCCTTCCTTGTCCACCGTGATGGAGAGCAGGGCGGCTTCCTTGTTGTCGCCGTGGCTGAATTTCACCTTCTTGAGGTTCAGCACGATCTGCGTGACGTCTTCGAGCACGCCGGGCAGGACAGAGAATTCATGTTCAGCTCCGCGAATTTTCACGGAGGTGATGGAGGCACCTTCCAAAGAGGAAAGCAGGACGCGGCGCAGGGAGTTGCCGATGGTGTGACCGAATCCGCGGTCAAAGGGCTCGGCGACGAACTGTGCGTAGGTATCGGTGGCCGTCGCTTCGTTGCGAACGAGGCGATTCGGCATTTCGAATCGTGCTAGACGTGTGGGCATGTGTATTTGATGTGGCCGGGTTACCGCTGGGGCGAGTCCCTGAATTCATCGTGAGATGGTTCAGGCCCAGAGACCGACGGCGATTGACGTAGCTCGCGAGGGGCGGGGATTAGACACCACCCGCCTTTTTTTGCAACCGGGAATTCTAGCGGCTCAAAGCGGTGGAAACCGTGTCCACCGAGAGCAGTTCCGGCAGGATCACCGGCTCCTTCTCGCCTGGGGCGTAATACACATTCACCGGCACGGCGGCCTTCTTGTATTCATCGCGCAGCACGGTGGTGATGCGGTCGTCGTAGTTAGTCCAGTCGGCTTTGAGCAACTGGATGCCTTTGTCGTGGATCAGCTTCTGGAGCGATTCGTTGTGATAGACGCGCTTGTTGACCTGGCACGTCGCGCACCAGCGGGCGGTGAAGTCGATATACACCGGCTTGCCCGCGTCGCGCAGTTGCTTCACCAACTCCGGCGACCACGCCTGCCACGTCATGTCCTGTGCCGAGCCTTTGGCAGGTGCCGCCTGCGGCCAGCCGAGATACAAGCCAGAGGCCATCGCGAGCACCGCAAAGCCCAGGCCAAGCGTGCGCGCCTTCGCCGACTTGTGCGGCAGATACCAGCGGCCATAGATCCAGCACGCCAGCGAGACGAGCACCAAGCCAAAGATGGTCATCAGCAAGTGCCACTCATCGACCAGCCCGCCCAAGGTCCACAGCATGTAGCCCACGGTGCCGAAGATGAGAAAGCTCATGCCCTGCTTGAAGCTCTCCATCCATGCGCCGGGGCGCGGTAGCTTCTTCACCAATCCGGGAGCCAGCGACAGAATGAGATATGGCGAGGACAAGCCGAGGCCGATCACCGTGAACACACCCAACGCCAGCGCCGTGGGCAGCGACACCGCATAGGTCAAGGCGGTGCCGAGGAACGGTGCCGAGCACGGCGTGGCCACCACCGTGGCGAGCAACCCGGAGAAGAACGAGCCCTGCAAGCCGCTCTTGTTTTGCAGCCCCTGACCCACGCCGACCGCCGACGTGCCGATCTCAAATACGCCCGCCATGTTCAGGCCGAAGGCCATGAAGAAGTAGCACAGCGCCAGCACGAACAGCGGCGACTGTAGCTGCGCGCCCCAGCCCTTGCCTAGCGTGATCACGAACAGCGCCAGCGCCCAAAAGCACACCAGCACGCCCAGCGTGTAGGCCGCACCGTGCAGGAAGATCTTTTTCCGGTCCTGCCCCGCCTGCTGCACGAAGCCCATGATCTTGATCCCCAGCACCGGGAACACGCACGGCATCACATTCAAAATCAGCCCGCCGATGAAGGCGAAGAGCAGCAGCGTCGGGATGCTGTATTGCTGCGCGGGTGAGAGGGCAGCGGCGTTCGTGCTCGTTCTTGTCAAGTTGGAAGCCGGAGCCGCCTGGCTCGCCGCAACCGCAGGCTGAATCGGCAGCTTCACTGCGAAGGCCTTCGTGTTCGCATCGCCGTCCAGCCATCCGTCCTCGGAGACGAGCAAGCCTTCGAGCGCTTCCTTCGGTGGATTGTCCTCGGTCGGCGGCAGACTCAGCACCCAGCGGTCGCCATCCTTCTTCAACTCCTGCGGCTTCTGCGAGTCGATGTCCTGATCGGGA
>CAUJJC010000273.1 GCA_963204975.1 Verrucomicrobiota bacterium
TCCGGGTGCTTCTGCATGAAGGCCGCGTTGTTGAACCAGTGCGGCTTCAGCGTATGCGAGTCCAGTGCCGTGCGCAGCGCATAAGTGAGGTATTCGTCCATCGGATGCTTGAGCAGATCAAGCGCCGCTTCGAGCGCTTCCGGCGTGCCGATGTAACTCGCCGCAATGGCTGCTTCGAGACGCACGAGGCCACTTGGGTCGTTGGCGAATGTTTTCAATTCAGAACCAACAGAAATGAAGATTGCACCGGTGGCTTCTTCTCCGCGTTTAAGGAACTCTTCGCGATGTTCCGCCGCTAGTGATCGCAACAGACGGATTGAGGAAGCCCTGGCGGAGGGTGTGCTTGCCAGTCTCGCCATGTTGGTCGTCCAGAAAAGGCCATGATCAGAGTATCTGTTCGTTTTTTCGGCAGAGCTTAGCTTCTGAGATGCAATGATGGGCAGATTCACCGATATCAACTCCAACATGAAGTGGACGGTTTTTGGGTCGTAGGCGGGCAGGCTTTTGAACTCGTCTTGTAGCGAAACAAGCTTCTTGAGTGTTTCAGTTGCTCCAACGGCGGCATCCCTCTCCCTCAACTCCCCCCGCACCAAATACCGCGTCCGCAGGTCATCGCTCTTGAGCAACTCCAGCAACTTCTCCACCGGCTCGCCTGCAATCTTGACCGGCTCTTGCAGCTTCGCGCCTTTCTTCGTCACGCGCCAGATGCGACCGCTCGACTTGTCGCGGCGAGTGTCGCGCAGGGAATACTGGGCATGACCTTTGACAGGGTTATACCAGTCGCAGATGTAGAGCGCGCCATCGGGACCGCACTTGCAGTCCACGGGGATGAAACTGAGGTCCGAGCTTTGGAGGATCTGGCCGACCTTCTTCTCCTCGAAATGGGAATCCTTCTCCACCCACTCGTGAAATTCGACTTCATTGGTCGGCTTGTAGCGCACGCGGGCGAAGTGGTTGTGGAACTCCTGACCCCAGTGCGTGTTGTGCAGGAACTCCTGGCCGCAGGTGCCGCTGTAGGCCGGGAAGTAAGCACCCGCAGGCACATGCTGATCAGGGTAGGCCGGGTTTAGCGCATGAACAGCCTCGGCGAACACGGGATGACTGCCCATGTGAAAACCCCAGTCATCGAAGCAGATGCCCCAAGGGTTCGTGCTCATGTAACTGCCGAAGGCTTGCAGCCGCTGCGTGTGAGTATCGAAGCGGAAGAACGATGACTCGCGTGCTCGCACTGGACCATACGGCGTCTCCACCTGGCTGTGATGGAAGATGCTCTCGCGGAAAATAAGAGCGCCATCGGGGCTCCATGCGAAGTCGTGCAAGGCATGGTGCGAATCCTCAGTGCCGAAGCCACTGAGCACCACCTTCTTCAAATCCGCCTTCCCATCGCCATCGGTGTCCTTGAGGAAAATGAGGTTCGGCTGCTCGCTGCAATACACACCACCATCGCCGAACTCAAAGCTGAGCGGGATTTGCAGCTTGTCTGCCCACACGCTGCACTTGTCAGCTTTGCCATCACGGTTCGTGTCTTCGAGGATGAGGATTTGATCCTGCGGTGCCTGACCGGGATAGACCTGCGGATACGTAACGCTCGTGCTCACCCAAAGCCGGCCCTGCGCGTCCCAGCGAATCTGGATGGGCTTCTTGAACAGATCGGGGAAGTCCTCCTCGCTCGCGAAGCAATTCACCTCGAAGCGCGGGTCGATCTTGAAAGCCTTGAGTTCATCCGCAGGCGAGTGCCAGGTGTTGATCGGGCGATCACCGGTGATCTCCGGTAAGGGCTCCGTCTTGCTATCGTCGGGCAGCGTCGGGATCGCTGCGATGCTGGGCACCGTTGTCTTGCCCTGAGCAATAGCGTGGATCACGCTGTCACGAACTTCTGTCATCTGCGCCAGCTTCTTGAGTTCGCCTGGGAAGTTCACCACGCCATAAGGCTCCATGCGACCGCCCTTGATGTAGAAGTAGTTGAGAGGTCGGTAGTGATAGAACCACTGCTTTTCCTTTTCCTCCACGGCGGCACGGACCTCGGGCTTGGCCTGCGGAGGTGTTTCGCTGAAAAGACCATTGAACAAACTCTCGGCGAACAAGGTGTAGCCCGAGTCGGTGAGGTGAATCGTGTTGATGGTGCGGGCTCCGTCTTTGAGCGCCTTCTTCGCGAAGGCTTCCAGTGTGGGTGCGAGGACATCCACAAAGCCCACGCCCTCGGCAGCGGCGACTTTCTTCATGGACTCGGTGTAGGCTGACAGTCGTTTGTTTGTCGGCTTCGCAGGTGGCAAAGGCGCGCCGAGGTCCTCCACTGCCGTGGGCGAGACAAGGACAATGCGTGGAGCGCTCGTGCCATTGTAGCGATGGCTCTTCAACTCGATGAGGAAGGCCTTCAGCAACGTCTCAAACTCCGGGATCGCTTCGATGCCTTTGAACGACTCGTTGAAGCCGAAGGCCGCGAGAATCACGTCAGCCTTTGCCTCGGTGAGGTGCTCGTTCAGATCGCCGAAGCCATCGGGCCGAGGCCGCAGCGCCACTTCGTCCGCGCTCCAGGCGAGATTGCGCACGGTGATCTCTTCCTTGGCAAAGCGTTGCTGGAGCATCGCCTCGAACTGCCCGTAGTCGCGCATGCGATCAAACAAGGTGTTGCCGATGAGCACGATGCGTTGCTTTGGCTTCAATTCCAAAGGCAACTGAGCGAAGGCGGTGAACGCGAAACAAGTAAGGAGCAGGGCGAGACGCATGGAAGTCACTTCACGAATGATGGACGCCTGAAATTGCAGCAGCTCAAGCCACCGCATTGACATCCAGCGCCACCATGCGCAGCAGCTCATCGGCGCTCATCTGCGTGAGCATCTTCTCGGTGCCGCCTTCGCCGCCGAGCAGCTCGCCAGCGAGTGATTGCTTCTCGTCGATGAGGCGGTCGATGCGGTCTTCGATGGTGCCGGGGACGACGAACTTGTGCACGAGCACATTCTTCTTCTGACCGATGCGGAAGGCGCGGTCGGTGGCTTGGTTTTCGATGGCGGGATTCCACCACCGATCAAAGTGAATGACGTGGCTCGCGGCGGTGAGCGTGAGTCCAGTGCCGCCGGCCTTGACGCTGATGACGAAGAACGGCGGACCATCGGCAGCCTGGAAGCGCTCGACCAGTTTCGCGCGCTGTGCGACGGGCGTGCCGCCGTGCAGCACGAGGCCGGGGCGGCCAAAGACGTGCGCGAGATGCTGCGCGAGCGGGTCGCACATCTCGGCGAACTGCGTGAAGACAATCGCGCGCTCCTGCCGCTGCGCGAGTTCATCGGCGATCTCGGCGAGGCGCATGAACTTGCCGCTGTCCTCGGGCTTGAACTGACCATCGCCGCTCCAGTGGCTGGGGTGGTTGCACACCTGCTTGAACTTGAGCAGGAAGCCGAGCACGAGGCCGTTGCGCTCGAAGGGTTGCAGCTTCGGATCGGCGAGTGTGCGCTTCAGTTCTTCGACGAGGCGCGTGTAGATCGTGGCTTGCTTGCGGGTGAGCGGGCAGTGCGCCTTCACTTCGATCTTCTCCGGCAGATCGCTGATGATGCGGCGGTCCGTTTTCATGCGACGCAGCAGCCAGGGCTGAACGAGGTTCCGCAGCGGCGCGTAGTTGGTGCCGAGCCGCTTGAGTGTCTCGGCGAACTGCGTGGCGCTGCCGAGCAGACCGGGATTGAGGAAGTCGAACAAGCTCCACAAGTCGCCGGGTCGGTTCTCCACCGGCGTGCCGGTGAGCGCGATGCGGGCGTGCGCGGTGAGTTCTTTGACCGTCTTCGCCTGAATGGTGCCGGGATTCTTGATCGCCTGCGCTTCATCGAGCACCACGAGATGCCAGCGATGCTGCATCATGGCGGGACTGCGCGCGAGCAAGGCATACGTGGTGATCACGACATCGACGCTGCGCAGCACCGCATCAGGGTGCGACTCGAGCGCGGTGAAGTCATCGCGCGAGGCGGCCGAGCGATGCGCGACGAAGACTCGCAGCGTGGGCGCGAACTTCGCGAGTTCGTTGCGCCAGTTCCCGATCAATGATGCGGGCGCAACGATCAGCGAGGCGCGGCCTGACTTGAGCGCGAGCAGCGTGGCGATGACTTGGATCGTCTTGCCGAGGCCCATGTCGTCCGCAAGGCAGGCACCGAAGCCGAGCCGCGACATGAAGAGCAACCACGCGAGTCCTTGCTGCTGATAGAGTCGCAGTGTGGCTTGCAGGTCGGGTGGAGGCTGTGCGTGCGCCGGGTTGCGCATCTGCTGCAGCATGGTGGCCAAGTCTTTGCCCGCGATGACCTGTGACCACTCTGCGGTATCGGTCTCGGTAAGGCCTGCGCTGAGATCAATCGCCGCACCGCCGCCGAAGCCGGAGAGGAATCTCATACCTTGATGAAAGCTGAGCTGGCCATCGGCATGAAGGCGCTGCACGCGCTCCCAGTGCGCGAGCACTTGGTCGAGCTTCTCGCGATGAATCTCCACCCACTGACCGCGCAGCGTGACGAGGCCGGAGGTGCTGGCTTTGATCTTCGCGATCTCGTCAGCCGTGAGCGGCTCGCCATTCATGCTGAGCGTGACGCTGAACGACAGCAACGCGCCGACGCTCATGCTCGCGGCCTTGTCCGCATCAATGGTGACTGTCACCGTGGCACGCGAGGGTCGGCCACCGCTCCACCAGTCCGGCACCTTCACCACGATGCCTGCGTCTTGAATCATGCCGAGATCGCGCACGAGTCGATAGGCTTCGTTCGGTGTCCAGGCGAGGGCTTGAAACAACTGCCGCGATTCGAGCATCTGGCTCACCCACGCACACCTCGCCGCCGCGCGACGCACCGGTGCTAGCAGCGACTGCATCGCAGGCTGATCGTTTTGCGCACCGAACATCTGCACCGCACGCGCGAGCGGCAGATGCTGGAGCTGGCCAGTGGCGGAGACCTTCTCCGTGAAGGTCGCGAGGAAGGCGAAGGGTCGCTCCGCATCGCGTTTGTTCTCGGCCAAGTGAAACGTTACGCGCCCCACGAGATGCCACACGTCGCCGTGCTTGCGCAGCCAGCCTTCGAGGTCATCGCGCGCCTCGCTGCGCACCACGTTGGCGACTTCATGCCAGAGTGATTGCAGTGCTGCCACCGTCACATACTCAGCGCCGCTGAAGGGCGGTGCGCTGTGCGCGAAGGCGGTGCACTCGGCTTCATCGGGAGCCGCGAGCGCATCGAGTTGTCGTGTCTGGCACAAGCGCGCAAAGAAGCGCCGTCCCCACTGCCGCAGCCAGTCGAGCGCGGTGTCGATCTCGCTCGTGTCCGTGGCTAGCACGATCACGCCGTGCGCCGGGCTTTGCTGCCAGGCTTCGGAGAGCTGTTTCTCGCGCGAAGAGCCAGGCTCGCCTTCCAATAGGAAGACGGCTTCAGGAGTGCAGCGGAGCATCAGCATCAACGCGAGTAATGAACGCGTCTGGGAGGCTGTCGAGTTGAGATGCGAAGAGGGCTTCGAATGCAGGCACGGAGTGCGCTTCTGAAGGAGAGCAAAAAAAACTTGCGCAGGTGGTGCTCTCTGGCTTCTTTCTCGCTCTCGCCGCAAGCGAAAAATGGGTAGGTTCCGGAGTGGTCAAACGGGGCAGACTGTAAATTTGCTGGCTCACGCCTTCGCTGGTTCAAGTCCAGCCCTGCCCACCACTTCTTGCGAGTAAAAGAGACAGCCCCGCCAAGCGGGAGAAGGCTTCTGAAATTATTTTGAGGATCATTGAACGCTCCCTGTGTGCCCCTCACTAACTCAGCCAACAGCGATGGCGGGTAAAACCTCCGGGAGCTGATTTTGAGAGTGATTGGTTTGTTGTCACCAAAACCCCGCGCGAGCGGGTTGTGTTGAGGTTGATACCACAGAGGCCGGGCGGAATCGGGAGCCGCCCGGCCTCAACTTTTTCCAGGGTTCGCCTTTCCTCAGGCCTTTTGGCCCCTACTTTGCCGCCTCATGTCTGCTGAGTCTCCGTCATCCAAGCCTGTGGTGCCGCGTCGCCGACGCTGGTGGGTGCGGCTACTGGGCTGGATGTGCGTCCTGCTCCTGATCGCGCTGCTGGGCATGGCTGGGCTGGCATGGTGGATTTGGCAGCATCCGCAGCGCGCAGTGGCGATGGCGGTTGAGCAATTGAAACTGCCCTTCAAGCCGGAAGCG
Organism: Verrucomicrobiota bacterium; assembly: GCA_963204975.1. Taxonomy (GTDB): domain Bacteria; phylum Verrucomicrobiota; class Verrucomicrobiia; order Verrucomicrobiales; family Verrucomicrobiaceae; genus JAEUHN01. The sequence continues at coordinate 6,148 of CAUJJC010000273.1, forward strand.
CAGGCATTCAAAATGGAGTCGGGTGCCGTGCTGCTCGATGATGTGGTGATCCGCGATGTGTCCACTGGCCAGCCTTGGCTGAAGGCCGCAAAAGTGAAATGGGCGGCGACCGTGAGTGACCTCCAAAGCGGTCAGATGGGCAAGCTCACGATCAATGAACTGACGGCCGATGTGGATGAGCCGATGGCAAAGCGGTTGAACGACTGGCTCGCGGTGCCTGCAACTCCCTCTGCTGGTCCGTCGCCCGTTCGCGGCATCGAACGCATCGAACTCCGACAGGCGCATCTCAAGATGGCTGCCACAGGCGTGTGGCCTGCCGTCGAAGGACGTTTCGATGTCCAGGCGGAAGGCGTGGATCTGGATGATGCCGCGCGGCCCCAGGTGAAACGATTCAAGATGGTGCTCCATCAGGCTCGCGTGGACCAGCACGACTTACCTGTGATCGAGAGCGCAGGTAGCCTCAGCGAGGACGGTGAACTCAGGCTTGAGCAACTCGTGCTTGGCAAAGGTCACGCCGCGCCTTCGCCATGGCTGCTGCGACAGCTGACGCCCACAGCCGCGCCCACAACGCCGAGTGCAAGCAGCTCGAAGCCGATCAAGTCGGTGGTTCTCGATCACCTGGAGTTGAACGACTTCTCGCTCGGTGCTGGCGATCCACTGCTGAAACTCCCCGCCTGGTGGCCACCGATGACCGGTCGGATGACGCTCAAGGCGAGTGATCTCGCTTTGAATGAAGCAGGGCAGGTTAAGTTCGGCAGCGTGAAGGTGGATGTTGCCGAGGTGCAGTGGCAGCCCACCTCCGGCGATGGACGGCTCGCTTTGTCCGTAGGCAAGATCGCTCTGGGGCCCTGGCAGCCGGGCTCGCCTCTGCATGTGATTGAGGCCGAGTTCCAAGGTCCCGTGATCCAGTGGACGCAATCGCTGGAAGATTCGCTGATGTCTGATGGGGCGACATCGGGCACTGGGAAAGCATCATCTGTCCCGGTATTTATTGATCGCCTGGCTCTGCGATCAGCCTCCGTGAGCGTGCAGCGCACTCGACGTGTCTCGTATGCAGGTCGCGCAGGCATCGACTTGGAACTAGCAGCCGTGCGAGTGGACGATCAAGGATTCCACTCGGCCCGTGTGCAGAGGATTGACTTGGCGAATGTCAGCCTTGCTGAGCATCCCTCGCATCGGGAGCAGGCTTTGCCAGACTTCATCAAGTTGGACCGAGCGACCCTGCGGATGGTGCCCGATGAATGGGCTCGCGATTCCGTGATCGAAGAACTCACGCTGCATCGCCCGGTGCTGGTGGCCACCGACGAGAATGTCTCCTGGTTCAAGCCTAAGCCCCCGACCGCTGCGGTTCCCTCAGGCACATCGTCAGCGCCCGCATTTCATGCCAAGCAAATGCTCATCACCGAAGGCTCCGTCGATGTGGCCACTCAGGCTGGGCAGCGCGTGGAGCTTCGATCAAAGATCGACGTGACCACCGAAGCGAGCAGGCAGCGTGTGCGCCTGCACCACATCCAGGCACTGATCCCTGAGCGCGCTCAATTGCCCATCGCAGGCATCGAAGAGATCGAGGCCGTCGTGAAGCTGCCTGATCTCTGGACCAGTAAGCGTCTGCAATCTCTGAAGGTCAAAGGTGGCGAGTTGGAGGTCGGTGATGCGCTTCTTTCGCTCGCGAGTTCAGGCACGGAGAACACATCATCAAAGCCATCCGCAGCGTCACCTCCATCAGCATCGCCCTGGAGAGCGGATGAAGTCTCGATTTCGGACACCGCCATCACCCTGCAGCGCGTGGCTCCGGGATTGCCACCGCTGAAGTTCAACCTCGACTACACCGCCAAGGATCTGCCCCTTGATCCCTCGGCGCTGGTGGGGCACCTCGCTCCTCAGCGCATCGAACTCTCCCAGCTCTCCATCAAGTCGCCCTACGATCCGCTGCGCAACGTGGCGCACCTGGGCAGTGTGTTCATCGACTTCACGCTCGATAGCCTCATTCAGCAGCGCATCGACAAGGTCGAGATCATCGCGCCCACGCTCTTCGTGGGTGAGGATCTCTTCTGGTATATCGACTACTATCGCAAGTTCGCCGCCGGTCTGCCCTTGCCAGGAGCCGAGCGCATGGCCCTTGCGAGTGCGGATAAGCAGTTCGCTTTCGATGCCGCCACAAGTGCCGCGAATGCACCGATCAAAGAAGGTGGTGCATGGACGGTCGATACGCTCAAGGTCGATGGGGGCAAACTGATCATCGCGCCCAAGGGACGACCCTTGCCTGGCATCCCTCGGCCCTTTCCCTTCAGCTTCACTACCCGCATGAACCAAGGCAAGCTGGAGGCCGAGTTTGACATCCCTACCGACACCTACACCTGGGAGCAGATGAAGCTGCAGCTCGAAGGCATGAGAGGTCGCGTCTTGTTCAATCTGCCGATCAAGAACGTGGACAACAACCTGACCGAAACCTTCAAGGTGGATCGCATCCGTTACAAACAGATGCACATGGAGAACGCGCATCTCAGCGTCACCTACGACGCCAATGGCATCTACGGCCAGTTCGGAGGCGAGGCCTACGAGGGCTACATCAATGGTGCCTTCAATGTGTATCTGGACACGCACTTCTCGTGGGATGGTTGGATCAGCGGGGCCGGTGTGCGAACCACCGAGATCACGCGTCTCATGTGCCCCGCCTACTTCTTGCTCGATGGCAAGGTGGCCACCACCATCGTCGCTCAGGGCAACATGAACGAGGTGTATCAGTGCGATGTGAAGTTCAACAATGCCTCGCCGGGCAAGTTCTCCATCGTCGCGCTGAACGACATGCTCTCCGATCTTCCCAAGGATCAGGCCACCTATGAAGACGACCTCATGCGCATCGGAGTCGAGACTCTGCGCGACTTCGAATACGACAAGGTGGACGCGAATTGCCGGTTCTATGGTCGCGAAGGTAAAGGCCGTCTCGTGCTGACCGGCCCCACGGGCTCGCGCAATATCGAAGTCAACATCTACGATCATCGCTGGACCACCAAGCCCGCCAAGGCCTCCACCGTTCAGGTTTCCAATCCGGCTCCGCCGTGACATCATGCCCCGACTCATGAAACCCTCCGCTCTTCTCGTGTTGCTGCTCTTGCCCGCGTGCAAGCTGCCGGACATCAACCTCGCCACGCCTAAGCCCATCGAGGTGAACCTCAACATGCGGCTCGACGTGTATCAATACAGCGGCGATCAGCCCAAGGACAAGGAGCAGGAGAAGTCGCTCGCCGAGGCCACTGAACGTCAGCGCAATCGCCAGCAAGAGATTCAGACCATCAAGAACAACCGCTTCGTGGGTGAGGACCACCGAGGGCTGCTCCAGCTCCGTGAAGTGCCAGCCGGTGAGTGGGGCGATTACGTCAAGCGCACCATCGAAGCCGAGAACGAAGATCGCATGCTGCTCATGCGCAACGAGGCTCAGAAGAACAATCGCGAGCTTCACGAGGTGCAGAAGGAGCAATGGAAGCTCCGCTCCGAGCGCGCCTTCAAAGGCGAATACATCGAGGCTCCCGGCGAAAAAGAAGACAGCTACAAATGGGTGCAGGCCACTGGGCCCAAGGAAAAGCAGAAGAAGCCAGAGTGAGCTGATGGTCGTGTCCTCGCACCCACGTCTTCACAGAGATTTCATCATTGATCGCGTGCGGCGGCCTTCGTGTTCTCGAAGGTGCAGCCATGACACCACAATCCTTGCTGCGTTATCGAATCGAACTGGCCTTTTTCATCGTGAGCCTCGTGCTCAGTGGCCTCACCGCCTTTCCCTTGCCCTTTTCAAGGTCAGCCTCTGATCAAGCAGGGAACCTATTGCACCCGTCAGGAATCGAACCTGAACCTGCGGCTTCGGAGACCACCGTTATATCCGTTTAACTACGGGTGCGTTTGCTTGGGAAAGCGAGCGATGGGTGCCATCAGTTGGGCGGTGCGGCAAGTGCTTTCAAAGGGACGAGAAGGATGATCGGAGTGTCAAGGTTCGTGATGCCTCATCTAAATAGGACGACGTAGCGGATTTGAGGGAGTGGCTTGGTGCCCCATGGTGGTGGTCGCCGTGGTGTGGTCTGTTTTGGTTGCGTTCGTGGCTGGCTTTGCAGCTCAGCTCGTTTGGCATACACGCCTCTGAGTAGGACTTCGATGCTTGCATTCATTTCGATGGGATCTTGCGCTCTTTGCAGTTCTTTGAGCTTGCAGCGTCGCTTTGGGTTCAGGCACGATGTTGCGCGCGAGGAGTCGTGCGCACTGGCTGTTAGTTTGCTTAGTGTGGCGGCGCTTCACTTTGCCGTCGGCTTGTGGCGCTCGCTCTTGCCTGTCCATCTCCCATAGCGTTCACGCTATCTTGCGCGTGTAGCCTTTATAGCTCTGTTTCAATAATAATGGTGCCGTTTGTCACGGTGTCCTTTTCAATGAGTCAGTGCGGTGAACCTCGCCGCATTCATTTCTTTCTCGCCAGCCGATTGGGGTGTCCGCTAATTTTGCGTCCATGCCCCACTTCTCCTGGACCATCGACGGCTCGATCATTGGCCTCTATCTGCTCGTGACCATGGCGGCGGGCGTGTGGTTGCGGAAGCGGGTGCGACGGGTGGAGGACTTCCTGGTGGCGGGGCGGGAGATGAATCTGCATCTCGGCATCGCATCGCTGGCGGCGACGGAGTTCGGCGTGATCACTTGCATGTATGCGGCGCAAGGCGGCTACACGCAGGGCTTTGCGGGGGCGTTTCCAGGGTTGTGTCAGGCGGCGGCGATGTTGTTCATCGGCAGCACGGGGTTCTGTGTGAAGCGACTGCGCGACTCGGGCTCGATGACCTTGCCGGAGTTGTTTGAGCAGCGATTTGGGAAGCTGGTGCGCTGGCTCTCGGGTGTGGTGATCGTGATGGGTGGGCTGCTCAACATGGGAGTGTTCCTGAAGATTGGCGGTCAGTTCCTGTGCCTCGTGACGGGCATGAATCTCGCGTATCTCACGATGATCATGACAGCGTTGCTCGCGCTGGTGGTGATCTACACGATGCTGGGCGGGATGCTCTCGGTGCTGGTCACGGACTTCCTGCAATTCGTCGTGATGAGCGCGGGGCTACTGGTGGTCACGATCATGATTCTGACTCAGGTCGGTTGGGACAAGCTGGTGACCACCGTGCAAACGCATCACGGTGCGGGCGGATTCCTGCCGCTGTCGAATCCGGGCATGGGCTGGAGCTTCGTCATCATGCAAATCTTGATGGGCGTGGCCGCGACGCTGACTTGGCAAACCGTGATCTCGCGTCTGCTCGCGGCCAAGGACTCACAAACCGGGCGCAAAGTGTTCACGCACACGAGCTTCTTCTTCGTCTGTCGCTGGATGATTCCCGGACTATGGGGCATCGCGGCACTGGCGATGATGGGGTGGAAGCCGCTCGACTTCCTGACCAAGGACGACCGCGCGGCGCTGCCTGCCGCCGTGGTGCAGAAGATCGAGACCTCGCCCATCGGCAAGCCCTTGGCCGCCCTGTCCGAAACCGAACTCGCCACGGTGCCCGACAAGGTGCAGTCGGCGCTAAACGATGCCTCGCTTAACGCGATGCCGAAGTGGCTCGGTAGCTTTCTGCCCATCGGGCTGATGGGCTTGCTCATCGCCGCGATGCTGGCCGCCGACATGTCCACGGACGCGAGCTACATGCTGAGCTGGGGCAGTGTCATCTACAACGACATCCTCGCGCCCTTCCGACGACAACCGTGGTCCGATTCCAAAGCGATCCTGTGGAACCGCTGCATCATCGCGCTCATCGGCGTTTATCTGTTCGTGTTCGGTCTCTGGTATGAACTGCAAGGCAACGTGTGGTCCTACCTCGCGCTCACCGGCTCGATTTATCTGTCCAGCATGAGCGTGCTGCTGATCGCCTGCTGCTACTGGAGCAAGGCCAACAACTGGGGCGCGCTCAGTTCCATCGTGCTTGGTGCATTGGTGCCGGTGGCGCATCTGACCTGCGAGAAGGTGCCGTCGCTAATGCCGCTGGTGAAGAACTTCACCAAGGATCACGCCGGCATCGCTGCCTTCACTGCCTCGGCCTTGGGCATGATCATCGGCTCACTTTTGAAACCCTCCACCCGCTCCGCCTCATGACTGCTCATTGGTTCTGGCTCGCTCTCGTCATCGCCGTCGTGGTTTGGTATTCGACCATCACGCTGTGGGTCGCTATCAAAGGCGCGCTCGACATCCGCGAGATGGTCGCGCGGCTGGATGAGGAGCAGAGCGACGGTGATCGGTCGTGATGGAAATCCGTCGCCGTTTTTCAGACAGGATTTTCAGGATTATACAAGATGGCAGGATTGCCTTTTGAACTGGCGACCCGAGTTGCCGAAAGCATCCATAGGCCAGTCGGCAATCCTGCATAATCCTGAAATCCTGAAAATCCTGTCCAGAGAACGTCGGTGATCTCCGCAGCATCCATAGCGCCAGCGGATGAAACTCACCCGCACGTCTCCACGCTTTCCTTTCGCTAACTTCGAGCACTTTTCCCTTCGCCACATCAGAGCAGGGCCGCTAGATTTGCCGCGCTAAACCCCTGATGAATCCCCGCGCTGAACTGACTCTGCCTCCCGTGCTCGAAGCGAAGCTCGCGGCGTTTCGTCGTCGCGTGTGGATCGTGAAGCTGGCCGAGGGAGTGCTGGCGGCGGTGTTTGGCTTGGCATTGAGCTACGTGATCGTGTTCGTGCTCGACCGGTTCATGGAGACACCCGCGTGGTTGCGTGGCGTGCTGATGCTCGCGGGCGCTGCCGTGCTGGGACTCGGGCTGCCGTTGAAGTGGCATCGCTGGGTGTGGCAGCAGCGTCGGCTGGAAGACGCGGCTCGATTGCTGCGGCGCACCTTCCCGCGACTCGGCGATCAGTTGCTCGGCATCGTCGAGCTGACCAAAATGGAATCGCTCGGCCACAGCGAGCGCCTCGTGCAGGCCGCGATGAATCAAGCGGCGGATCAGGTCAAAGACGTGTCGTTCGACAACGCGGTGCCCGAGGACAAGCATCGTCGCTGGGCATGGATCGCAGGCAGCGTGGGCGCGGTGGCGCTCGCGGCATTCGTGGTGGTGCCTGGTGCCGCGTGGAATGCGTTGGCTCGATGGATCACGCCGTGGCGCGAGGTCGAACGCTACACCTTTGCCAAGGTGGAGACGCTGCCGAAGCATCTGGTCGTGCCGTATGCGGAGCCGGTCGATGTGAAGGCCACGCTGGCGAAGAACACCGAGTGGTCGCCGGAGAGCGGTCGTGTGCAGGTGAAGGATCAGCCCGCGCTGAAGTCGAAGCTCGACAGCGGCAACTACGACTTCAAGCTGCCACCGCAGAAGAAGGATGCGCCGATGAGCGTCAGCATTGGCGACGTGCGCAAGAGCATCGAACTCATCCCCACGCAGCGCCCGGAGTTGAAGACGTTGCAAGCGAAGCTCACGCTGCCTGACTACCTACAATACAAGACCGAGCCGGTGATCGAAGCCCGCAGCGGCATGGTTAGCGTGCTCACGGGAGCGAAGACTTCGTTCGTGCTCACCGCGAGTCGTGCGCTTGCCAAGGCAACGATGGATGGCGCTGCGCAGCCGCTGGTGAGTGGCGTGGTGCAGACGACACCGACCGTGGTCGAGAAGAGTGTGGAGCATCGTTTCGAGTGGGCCGATGAGCATGGCTTGCAGGCGCGCGAACCGTTGCTACTGAAGGTCAATGTCGTCGAAGATACTGCGCCGCGCGTGCTGGCTCGTCGCGACGAACAGGAGCAGGTAGTGCTCGAAGGTGAGACGGTCACCATTGATCTGGAAGCGAGTGATGACTTCGGCATCAAGCGCGCGGGCCTCGAATGGAAAGGCGTGCCGGGCGAGTCGGGACCGAAGCCGGCGCAAGGCGAGAGCATCGCCACCGCTGGCGAGCCGGAGAGGAAGGACATCGCGGTGAAGGCAACGTTTAACGCATTGCGCGATGGCGTGGCACCACAGACGATCGAACTGCGCGGCTGGGCCGAGGATTACAAGCCGGGCCGCGACCGTGCGCGTTCACCTGCCTTTGTCCTGCACATCATGACCAAGGACGACCACGCGCTGTGGATGACCGAGAACATGAGCAAGTGGTTGCAGGCCGCGCGCGAAACCTACGAGCACGAGCAGCGTCTGCATGAGACCAATCGCGAGATGCGCGACATGAAGGCCGAGGAACTAGATCGCCCCGAGAACCGTCGCAAGATCGCGCAGCAAGCCGCTGCCGAGAGCGCGAACGCAGATCGCCTTGATCGACTCAACAACGCGGGTCGCAAGATGATCGAGCAGGCGGCGCGCAACGATTCCTTCGAAGCGCAGAAGCTGGAGCAGTGGGCCAGCATGGTGAAGGCGCTCAAGGACATCGCGGGCAAGAAGATGCCGAGCGTGGCCGACCTACTGAAGAAGAGCGCGGGAGCCGAGGCGTCGAAGAGTTCACCTTCCTCGCCGAGCGAGAAGCAAGATCAGCAGCAAGCCAACGCCACGCCGAGCAAGTCGCAGCCCAACGCACCGAAGGTCGAGAACGGCGAGAAGGATCAAGCCTCGGGCAAGCCCAAGCCGCAGGACCCGAACGCGCCGACGAAGCCGCAGGCTCCGAGCGTGGCGGATCGCGAGAAGAGCTTCTTCGACAAGCCGAAGGAAGACGAAGCGAAGAAGGAAGAACCCGGCAAACCCGGCTCCAGCAAGCTCGGCCTGCCTGGAACACAACTCGGTGCTGCACCTGCCAAGCCGGACGAGAAGAAGCAGGAGGAAGCGAAAGCTGACTCTCCTGCGAAGCAGCAACTCGACAAGGCCATCGACGAGCAGAAGGAACTGCTCGCGGCCTTCGCGAAGGTCACCGATCAACTCAAAGACCTGCTCGCCAGCCTTGAAGGCAGCACCTTTGTGAAGCGCCTGAAGGCAGCCTCGCGTCGCCAGATGGCCATCGCGAATTCACTGAACTCCGAGACGTTGAGCGCCTTCGGTTTGGACAAGAAGAAGGTGGCCGAAATGATCGCGAAGAAGGCCGCCGATGTGGCCACGCAGCAAACCGAGGAGAGCAGCGTGGTGCGTGTGATTCAGACCGATCTGGAAGCCTATTACCAGCGCAAGCAGGACATGCGCTTCAAGAACATCCTCGATCAGATGAAGAAGACGGAGATCGCCGCCGCGCTCGTGCGCGTGGGT
>CAUJJC010000274.1 GCA_963204975.1 Verrucomicrobiota bacterium
ACCGATGTCGAAACGGTTCTGCAACTCGCCGTTGATCATCCGCCAGTAGCCGTCGAGCAGGTGCTGCTTCAGATCCACCTGGGAGAGCACGTCGGTCCAGCCCTCGCTGGGTCTTGCGCGCTGTGATGGGGGCCAAAACCAATAGCCTGCCGCGAGCACGATGAGCGCTGCCGCCATTGCTACCCTGGGCCAGGACAACCGACGGACAGGCGTGGTGACAGCCAGTGCGCGAGGCGCATCACGAGCCACCACGGCTAATGCTTCAGTCGCAGGCAAGTGCAATGCCTCCAGCATCTCGCTCACGCTTTGAAAACGGTCCTCGCGATCTTGTTCCAGCGCCATGCACACGATCTCATCGAATCGCGAGCCAAGCTCCGGCACACGCTCCGAAGGCAGCTTGAACATGCCGCGCGGGATCGTGCCCGTGAGCATCTGGTAAAGCATCACGCCCAAGGAAAAAACGTCTGCGCGATGATCGGCATCGGCCCCATGTGCAAAGACCTCTGGCGCGGCGAAATCATGCGAGCCCATGGAGGTGCTCGTCGCCGTCAGCGCCACCGTGCCGGGCGCGACGATCTTGGCCAGACCGAAGTCCGCCACCTTGACCTCACCGCTCGCCTTGATCAAAACATTCGCCGGTTTGATATCGCGATGAATCACGCCCTCGCGATGCGCATACACCAGCGCCTCCGCCACGGCGCGGAAGATGCGCAGCACCTCATCCACCGGCAATGCACCGCGTTGCTCGATCAGCTTCGCGAGATCCTGACCGTCGATGAACTCCATGACGAAGAACAACTGCCCGTCCTCCGTCTCGCCAAAATCATGCACCGCCACGATGCCCGGATGCGAGAGCCGCGCCATCGTCTGCGCCTCCAGCTTGAAGCGCTGCTTGAAGTCGATGTCATCGCGGATGATCTCACGCGGCAGCAGCTTGATCGCCACGATGCGGTCCAGCGAGACCTGCCTCGCTTTATAGACCATGCCCATGCCCCCACGCCCGATCAGATCGAGCACTTCGTAGTTTGGCAAGGTATCACACAGTGCCCCACCATTGGCATCATGGTGAGGCGGCTGCACTCCTGGGAGGTGAGTGGACATCGGCACGCACTGTTCACCAGTTCAGTGATCCTGACAACTCAACGCACACATCCAGTGGAACCAGTGTGGCGTCGTCAGCTTGCCGCCGCGCATGTCCACTCGGCGCTGACTTCTTCCAAACCGATGACAGCCGAAACACCTCGGGGCGAGCCTGCGTTTGCGATGACATCCATGCATCGCCTTGCACTCCTTTCCCTGCTTCTCATCGGCTCGTCATTCGCCGCCGAGCCCTCCATTGAAAAACAAGACCTCTTCACCGTCGGCGAAGATCCCGCTTACCAGCTCTACCACATCCCTGGCATCGTCGTGACCGCGAAGGGCACCGTGCTCGCCTGGTGTGAGGCGCGCAAACGATCGGCAGGCGTGAGCGACTGGGACGACATTCGCATTCTGCTGCGTCGCTCCACTGATGATGGGAAGACCTGGAGCCCGCCGCAGAGCATCGCCAACGTCGAGGGACCAAAGGCAAAGAATCCCTTCGCGCTGAAGATGAAGAACGTGGACCCCAACGACGTGACCTACAACAACCCGGTCATGATCGCGGACAAGGACGGCACGGTTCACATGCTGTTCTGCCTGGAATACATGCGAGTCTTCTACCAGCAGAGCCAGGACGACGGGCTCACCTTTACCAAGCCTGTGGAGATCACCTCCGCGTTTGAGGCGTTCAAGAAGGACTACGACTGGAAGGTGCTGGCCACGGGACCGAATCACAGCATTCAGCTCAAGACCGGACGGCTCATCGTGCCCGTGTGGCTGTCCACCGGCACGGGTGGCAATGCGCATCGTCCGAGTGTGACGGCCACAGTTTACAGCGATGACCAAGGCAAGACCTGGAAGGCTGGCGAGATCGCCGTGCCCTGCACCGAGGAATGGATCAATCCGAACGAAACGGTGGCTATCGAACTCAGCGATGGACGCGTGATGCTCAACGTGCGCAACGAATCCAAAACCCATCGCCGCCTCATCACCACGAGCAAGGACGGAGCCACGGGCTGGAGCACGCCCAAGTTTGATGATGCCCTGCTCGAACCCATCTGCATGGCCGGCATCGTGCGCTACACTCACGGTGGCCAGAACGAGATCCTCTTCTCCAACCCGCACAACCTGGACAAGGCGAAAGGTGCACCCGAACCCGGCAAGAACCGCGACCGCAAGAATGTGAGCGTGAAGCTCAGCCGCGATGAAGGACAGAGCTGGCCTGTCAACAAGTCCATCGAGCCCGGACCCAGCATGTATTCCGACATCGCCGTCACACCCGCAGGCACGATCCTGTGCTTCTACGGCCGCAGCGGCGACACCAAAGGCGCTGCCGCCTTCGCTGGTGGCAGACTGACTGTGGCGCGCTTCAACCTGGAATGGCTAACCGCACCATGAGCAGAAAACTACCGTTTGATTTCGCACGTGGGTCCATGGTGGCGGTGCCTATCGCAGACAACTGTTTCGGTTATGCCATCTATCACTACCGTTGGATGGTTTATCCGTGGCTCAGTCGGGGAGGGTATTTGCCGACAGGGATGCTTGGCGACCACAACTGGCGATGGCTGGTTCACGCTCCCGGTCCAGAGCGGCAGAGGGACTGGGAGTTTGCCGGGCTTCACCCGAACTACAGCAAGTATCCCCGCAAAATGAAACCAGACGGAAGCTGGGTCGAAGATGTCTCTATACGAAAAGACAATCTCCCTCTCTATTGGTGCTACGAACCTGGCGAATCGATATGGCGAGAAATGTTTGAGGTTTATCGAGGTCCCAAATACTATCCCGAAATGAAATCGTGGGAATATGAACCCGACGAAGCGACCGACCTCAAGGAATTGCTTCTGTCCGGTTATCCGCGTCTTCACATGAACGAACCGTCACTCCCCGCCTTCATGGAAGCCCATCGTCATGAGATGACCTTGCTGGAGCGTCCATTCGCGAACTTGCTCGACGCCTACGAGGGCATTGATCCGCGTGATGCAATCCATCCCAATATGCTACTTCGGGAGAAGTTCGTGATCCTCGAAGTCTGGATGCCTCCGAACTTGCCGATTCCGAAGGGGGCGGATTCGCTGGAGGACTTCGTCGAGGAGGTGCTGGCGGAGAAGGACCTGGGCTTTGTAGGCGAGTTCGCCGAGATGGACACCTACCCCTTCCTCTCCTGCGACGTGACCAAACCAGAGCGCGCCGCCAAAGCCCTGCTCAAAGCCCTCAAGGCCGCTGGCTACACCACCGGCATCGAGATCAAAGAAGTCGCTGACAACGGGCGAGTGTGGAAGCTGGAGTGACCACGAGCCTCGGACACCGGATCTGTGAACCCGAATTCCTCAGTTACTTGATGCCGGAGGCATTCCAGCGATGGGCCGGGTGGTCGCGCGAGTGATGCGAGCACGCCCCCCAGTTAGCAACCGAGAAGAACTGTGTCGTGAGAGGATGCCAGCGCTGTGACCGCAGCCAACCGCTTGGTTTCACAAGGCCTCTGCGACGCCTTTCAGGGTCGTAAGCACTGACTGAGTTTACCGGCGGTAGCGCTCGTGAGACTCGCACAACGCCCCGGCTAATCGTTGTGATGCTTTCAGCATCAAAACCAACATCGGCGAAGCTGAGGGCACTCAAATCGGAATCGAGCAGCGCTCTGGCACGATCAGCAGGTGGACTCTCGGGCTGCGGAGTTTCTTCTTCCCCGAGGTGGTGGAGATTAGGGGATTCGAACCCCTGACCTTCTCATTGCGAACGAGACGCTCTACCAACTGAGCTAAATCCCCCGAGTCACGGACGATGAAGGGTTTACACATGGTTCAGCGGTTGTCCAATTTCATTTAGCTACGGAGCGCTTGCCGAGGGCTGGCACCGTGTGCGTGCTCGGCTTTGCCACGGATTAAGCCGAGGGGATGATGTGTGATCGAATGCTTTCGTGCTGGCGATTTCGCCCGATTCTGGTCATGCTCTCTGGCTCATGGTTTTCCCGTCGAAGCGCTTCATCCTCATCGCCTTTCTGCTCCTCGGCACGGCTCTGCCTGGGCAGATCCCGATCGGTGGGAAACGGTTTGAGCGGGCGATGGCTGAGAGCGGCCCGAAAGGTGAGTGGGTGCTCTACGAGAAGGGGGCTCCGCAGAACGAGGGCTCTCGGCGCTGGCTGACGCGGCGTGTGCTCGTGGAGTTCCTGCCTGGAAAGAATGCCGCCGATCTCAAGGCAGTGGCTGGGGTGCTCAAGGCTGAGGCGCGGGGCAAATATGCCGTGGTGGAGTTTGGCGGTGCGATGGATGAATCCATTCGTGGTGCTGCGCGGCTGAAGGCGATCCCAGGTGTGAAGACTGCCGAGCCGATGCTGGCGAGGAAGCTGTTTCATCGCTTCGTCCCTGACGATCCTTTGTTCGCCTATCAGGCTGTGAACGCGGGCTATCAATGGCACTTGCAGAACACGGGCCAGAATGGTGCCACTGCCGGGATCGACGTGAGGGCAGTGACCACCTGGGACACTTACAAGGGGGGCGCTGTCCGCATTGGCATCGTGGATGATGGCCTGGAGACTTCGCATCCTGATCTGGTGGCGAATGTGGACACGGCGAACGACTATGATTTCAATGGCCTGGACGATGATCCCTCGCCAGGGACGCATGACTTTCATGGCACTGCGTGCGCAGGTGTCGCAGCAGCCCGAGGGCACAATGGCATCGGCATCAGCGGGGTGGCTCCCGAAGCGACGCTGGTGGGTATGAAGCTGATTGCTGCGCCCACCACGGATGCGGACGAAGCCGATGCCTTCGGCTTCAAGCAAGACATCATCGCGATCAAAAGCAACAGTTGGGGACCCTACGATGATGCTTACGGCCAGGGCGGTCCGGGTCCATTGAGCCTGGCGGCCATGCAGGATGCGGTGACGAATGGACGTGGTGGCAAGGGCACCGTCTTTCTCTGGGCGGCGGGCAATGGCAATGGCAGCGGCGATGACTCCAACTACGATGGCTGGGCCAATTCGCCGATGGCCATCGCTGTCTCCGCGATCAACGACAAGGGCCGCTCAAGTTACTACAGCGAACCTGGAGCCAACATCCTCGTCTGCGCTCCCTCCAATGGCGGCAAGCAGGGCATCACGACGACTGACCGCACAGGCAGCGCGGGCTACAATGAGGAAGGTGGCACTGTGGAGTATCCTGACTTCACGAGCACGGACTACACCAACTCCTTTGGCGGAACCTCATCGGCCACCCCTGCCGTCGCGGGCGTGATCGCGCTGATGCTTCAGGCAAATCCCAATCTGACCTCTCGCGATGTGCAGGAGATCCTGGTGCGCACGGCCACGCAGAACGATGAGTTCGATGGCGACTGGGTGAGCAACGGTGGCGGATTCCATTTCAACTCTCGCTACGGAGCGGGTCTGGTGAATGCCCAGGCTGCGACGACCATGGCCGCGACCTGGACCACGGTGGCTCCGCTGGTGACGAAGGTATTCGCCCAGACAGCGCTTGCCCAGGCCATTCCCGATGGCATCGCCACGGGCACTGCCCGCACCTTCACCGTGCCCCTGGCGGACAACCTGCGTCTGGAGCACGTCACGGTGAAGGTGAAGGCAACCCATCCTTACGTCGGCCAGCTCGAATGGCGGCTCACTTCGCCCAGCGGTGTCTCGGTGCGGCTCGCTCGCTCTCGATTCAATGACGTGAGTAGCAATCTGGACTGGACCTTCATGGCCACGCACTTCTGGGGCGAGCGCTCGCACGGAGATTGGAAGCTGGAAGTCATCGACCGCACCATCGACCACGCGGGCACCCTGGACGAGGCCACGATCACCTTCCACGGAACCCCCACCTCATCAGCGCTCCCCATTCCCGTCATCACCTCGAACTGGATCATGTTTGGCCGCGAAGGCCTGACCTTCGACTTCCAAATCAAAGCCTCCAACTTCGCCTCCAGCTACAGCACCGCCCGTTACTACCTCCCAGGCATCCCCGCAGGCCTGTCATTCAATGCCACCACAGGACGAATCACCGGTCTTCCGACCGAGACCGGGCTGTTCGAAGCCTACCAATCCGCCACCAACGCCACCGGATCGAACTCCATCTTCAGCTACTTCTACATCCTGCCTGCGGACCCGCTGCTATCGGTGGCCGTCGAACAACCATCCACCACCAAAATTCTCGGCTTTGGCTACACCAATCCGGCAGTGACCACGACGGAGACGCATGATGCCGTGGATGCCATTGAGACGGGCATCGTCGATGACGAGGAGTATTCGGGTATCGAATTCACCGTGAATGGTCCAGCGCGTCTGGAGTTTCAATGGCAGGTCTCGTCGGAGAAGAACTACGACTACCTCGTGCTCGTCGTCGATGGTTACGTCCGGGACTACATCACTGGCGAGGTGGACTGGAAGCTATCCTCCACGGACATCGGCCCTGGTGAGCACAACGTGGACATCTACTACACCAAGGATTCCGCGACTGCGAAAGGGCAGGACAGAGGCTGGATTGATCAGCTCAGCATCACTCCCACCACGACTGCCCCGGTGATCACCGTGGAAACCGTGAGCGCCTATCAGGGTGTGTATTTCCGTCATCAGATCGAGGCCTCTCATGCACCCACCAGCTACACGGCTGACGGCCTTCCTCCGGGTCTCTCGCTGGAGACCTCCACCGGACTGATCTATGGCAGCGTAGCCACACTCGGGAGCTACCCGGTGACCATTCATGCTACCAATGGATTCGGCACCTCCACCGCCACCATCAACATCGACGTAAGCACCGTCGCCATTGGTTTGGCTGAAGCCATCGACGCGCCGACTCAGACGATCACCGCCTCAGGCGACCTCTCATGGACCCCGAATTGGCTCTACACTTCGGATGGCGATGATGCGGCGAGGACGGGTGCTATCGATCACAATCAAAGCAGCGAGATGAGCACTCAGGTCACGGGCCCTTGTGAAGTGATCTTTTACTGGGGCGTGTCCTCGGAGGATGGCTACGACTTCCTCCGCTTCAGCATCGACAACGTGGAGAAGGAATCCATCAGCGGTGAAGTCGGATGGACACGAAAGGCCTTCATCGTTCCCGCAGGCACCCACACGCTGAAGTGGAGCTACAGCAAAGATGAAGCCACCGTGAGCGGCCTGGATTCCGGCTTCCTGGATCGCTTCTCGATTCATCACGATGCTGACGGCGATGGCATCTACGATGATATGGAAAGCTGGTTCGGCACCAGCGACAATGACTTCACCAGCCAGCCTTTCACCAGTCTCACTCGCACAGCGAGCGCCAGCCTCACCTTTCCCAGCGTCCCAGGCAATGACTACCTCGTGGAGTTCAGCGACGACCTCACCGAATGGTCAGCCGTCATCGTGACGGCCACAGGCACCACAACCACCTGGACTGACCTGAACGCGGTGAATAAGCCCCGACGATTTTATCGTGTCGCCATTCCGTAAGGGCTTTTCATTCCACCAAGATGACTGACCAAAGACAGCCAGGGGATCGTGAAGCGTTCACGCACTGGGAGCAACCGAGTCGTCCACAGGTCCATCTTGCTTCTGGACAGAACCTGACAGCTCCTCCACCCGCCGCGCGATGAAGTCGCGCTCGGCAGGGAGTTGGGCAATGTCCCCAGCCTGCCTGAAATGTGCTAGCGCTTCGGTGGTGCGTCCAAGCTGGGCGGTGAAGGTGCCTCGGATGGCGTGGTAGAGGTGCCAGGCTTGCAAGGTGGCGCGGTCCTTGATGGCATCGAGTGCAGCGAGACCTTGCTGCGGACCATGAACACGACCAACGGCGACGGCACGGTTCATCTCGATAACAGACGAAGACGCTAGCGTGATGAGATGATCGTAAAGACTCAGGATGCGTGGCCAGTCCGTGCTGGCATCATCAGCCGCGAGACAATGACTGGCTGCGATGGCGGCTTCGAGATGAAAGGCGCTAATGCTTTCGCCTCGTGCTGCAAGAGCAAGGTGGCGTGCGCCTTGCTGGATGAGCCCGGCATCCCAGGAACTTCGGTTCTGTTCATGCAGGCGCAGCAAGTTGCCAGCATCATCAGTGCGTGCTGTAAGCCGTGAGGCATTGAAACACATGAGCGCCAGCAGGGCATGTGTGCGTGGCTCGCTAACAACGGGATGAGCAGCGAGCAAGTGCATCATTCGGATCGCTTCGTGGCAAAGCTCATCGCGAATGAGGCGGTCGCCGGAGGAGGCTTTGTAGCCTTCGTTGAAGAGCAAATACAACGCAGCGAGCACCCCATCGAGGCGCTGTGGCAGCTCGCTGGCATCCGGCACAGCAAAGGGCAGCCGCAGGTCACGGATAAGCTGTCGCGCCCGCACGAGACGTTTCGCGATGGCAGCCTCACTGGTGAGAAAAGCAGCACCGATTTCCGCAGGGCTCAGTCCACACACCGTGCGCAGGGCGAGTGCAAGCTGGGCCTCAATGGAGAGCTGCGGATGAAAGCAGACGAAGAGCATGCGCAGTGTGTCATCGCTGATCTCGGACTCGTCAGGTGGTTCATCACGCGTGAGCCACCGCTCCTGCTCAGCGGTGATCTGGGCTTCCTTGCGCTGCCAGTTTTGTTCACGCCGCAAAGCATCAAGCGCAAGGTTTTTAGCCGCCTGCGTGAGCCATGCGGCGGGATTCTCGGGGATGCCGCGATAGGGCCAGGTTTGAAGCGCGCGCACGAGCGCTTCCTGCACCACATCTTCCGCGAGTTGCAGTCTATGCGTGCCGAGATGAGCGGCGAGCGATGCCACCAAACGAGCGCCTTCGTGACGGAACAGGTCATCCGCCACGCCACTGGGACTGCGCTCACCTGGGCGGCTCATGGGGCTCGCCTTGAACGTTTCTTTGCGATGGCGGCTCTGGGATTGAACTCCAGCGCGAGATCCATCCAGTGCCGGAGCTGATCCTCGGAGTCGAGGTGGGCTACATGGACAAAAACAAAGCCCTTCATCGAGCGTCCCGTGAACTCCATCGGAGAACAGCCCGGTTGTTTCAATGCCTTCTCATGCACGGCGGGGTCGAGCCGGACCATCAGCTCCGCCTTCACCACGCCGAGACACATTTTATCATTCACCATGAAGCAGAGGCCACCAAACATGGCCTTGGCGTAAAAGGTCGCGCGCCTAGCGGTGAGCATATCTGTCACGCGATCTGCGAGGGCGGTATCGTAAGCCATGAGGTCGAAAGATAGCTTTACTCTTCTGCGGGCGGTCCGCCTTCGACAAGGTTCGCCAGATGCAGCAGCGACTCCTGCCAACCGAGATAGCAGGCTTCCTCTGGAATCACAGCGGGCACACCCGCTTGCGTGACGCTCAACTCGGTGCCGCAGGAGACGGCTTTGAGCTTCACCGTCACCTCAATGGTGCCAGGCAGGTTCGGATCATCAAAGACGTCGTTGTAGCGGAGCCGTTCGTTCGGCACGAGTTCGATATACTCGCCACCAAAAGCATGCGTGTGACCGTTGTTGAACTGCGTGAAAGCCATCTTGAAAGTGCCGCCGACTTTGGCGTCGAGATGGAAGACCTTGCACAGGAAGCCATTCGGCGGCAGCCAGCGGCTCAGAGCGTCAGGATCGAGGAAGGCTTTGTAAACAAGCTCGGGCGTGCATTTGAGCACGCGATGGAGGCGGATGGTGTGGGTGTTCATGGAGTGCGTGTTGGCACTTGGGAGCTATTCATTAACGATGGTGCGAAAGCCGCCGAAGGCCATGCGCTGGCAGTCGAAGATGGCAGCCGTGTCGGTGCACATGCTGCTGATTCGTTCGTCGGCCATGATCTTGGCATTAGCGGCATCACGGGCTGCCTTGTCTGCAAAGATAGCAAAGGCAAAGATGACGGTTTCATCTTCCTTCGCTTCCGTCGTGGCGACAAAGGAGCGGCAGAAATCGGTGCTAAGGTCATCGGCGGCGGCCTCGACATAATGCAGGGCTCCGTGTTCTGTCCAAATGGCAGCAGCTTTGGTGGCGAGCTGGCGATACTCTTCCAGCTTGGCCGTGGGCACGGGAAGCAGGAAGCCGTCGAGGTAGGTTCCAGTAAGTTTCATGTGTCTGATTCAGGTTAAGATTGAGCTGCCTTCACATCCGCCATCGGGCGGCAGAGATCGGCGATGGGGCGCACTTCGATCTGGGCACCATGGGCGAGGATAGGACAGGCTTGGGCGAGTTTCACCGCTTCATCGGTAGAGGCGACGGCGAGCAGGAAATAACCTGCAATGGCTTCCTTCGACTCGGCAAAGACGCCGTCGGTGACGAGTGTTTGCGCCCCGGTAACGAGTTTGCCTTCCTCCATCAGCGGCTGCGCTCCACGGAGGATGCCCTGGCTTTGCAGACCCTCCACCCAGCCGTAGAAATCGGTCATGATGCGCTGGAGTTCAGATGGAGAGAAGCCGCTGTTCCAATGGGTGCCGCGGATGAGCAGTAGATGCTCGTTGGTAGGTTGCTGGTTATTGGTCATCAAGTTGTTTGAGTTTGTGTGCTGTGACTATTGTCAGCTTTGCAGTGGTGCATGGTTCATGAAATTGAGCGCCCATGCTGGGCATGAGAAACGGCGTTGGCACCTGCCCACACGGCGAATCCGAAGGGGAGCGGTGCTTTCATAGGTCACTTTTGCTTGGCCTTGCCCTTCTTGCCCTTGGCTCCCTTGCGAGTGCCACGTTGATCCATCGGCAGCAGGGCACCGCCACGCTTGTGCATCTCGGCATCGCACAAGGCGCGCATCTTCTGCAAGGCGTCGGCGTGAGTTGGATCGGCGGCGAAGTTTTTCAACTCATCGCGATCCATTTCGCGGTCGTGGAGGAACTCGTATGCGGGTTTCTGATCGAAGTAGCGCGCATACACGTAGCGCTGATCGCGGATGCCTTCCCACGTTAGCGAGGGCGCGAGGTCGAGGTGCTCGCAGAAGAAGAACGTGCGCCAGTCCGCGACGCTCTGGCCATCGACGAATGAGCGCAGGCTACTGCCTTCGTAGCGTGCGGGCTTCTCTACGCTCGCGTAGTCGAGCAGCGTCGCGGGCAGATCGACATTGATCACGAGATCATCGACCACGCGTCCGCGCTTCTCCTTCGCCACACGCGGGTCATAGATCACCATCGGCACGCGCAGCGACTCCTCGTAGTGCGACCACTTCCCCTGGAAGCCCCGATCACCGAGGTAGTAGCCATTGTCTGCGGAGTAAACGATGACCGTGTTATCCGCGAGCCCTGCGGCTTCCAGCGCCGCAAGCACTCGCGCGATGCCTTTGTCGATACCGCTGATCATACGGTAGTAGGCACGCACATTGGTCTCATACTTCTCCGGCGTGTCGTAGCCCCAGAACCAGCGCTCGCGATTGATAGAGTCCTTCAAGAACTGCGGATGCGCATCGAAGATGGAGGCCGAGCCAAGTCGAGCCGGAGGGATGCTGCGATCTTCATACATGCCATCGGTGGACTGTGGCCAGGGATACAAACCGATGCCAGGGCGGTGATCGTTGTCTTCGGCATGAGCGGCATTGAACCACAGATTCAAACAGAAGGGTTTGTCCTTGGGCTGCGACTTGATGAACTCGATGCCCTTGTCGCACACGATGTCGGTCTCGTGCTTCTTCGTGCCGTCGGGCATCGTCTTGAAATATGGATTCCGCGTCACCGCCTCATAGACATCGTAGTGCTCCTCGGGCTTGAAGCCGGGCGGCGCGATCATGTGCCACTTGCCGATGTGTCCGGTGCGATAGCCTGCGCCACGCAACACCTCGGGAAACATCGTGCTCAGTGAATCCTGCTTCACCGTGGGTATCGACTTCGCCTCGGCATGACTGCGTGCCCACTGTCCCGTGAGCACCACTGCACGGCTGACCCAGCACACCGCCGTGGTGACGTGAGCATTGCTGAAACGCACCCCCTGCTCGGCTAGACGATCAATCGTTGGCGTGCGAACGATGTCATGCCCGGCACAGCTCAACGTGTCGTAGCGCTGATCGTCGGCGAAGAGGAAGAGGATATTGGGCCGCGGCGCAGCAAAGGAGGCGGTGAGAGTGAGGGCGAGTGATAGCGTGAGCAGAAACTTCATGAGCAGGGCAGGAGAGGTGGCGAGAATGGCGAGCGAAGCAGGCGACTCAAACGCGAAGCTGCGGGATTTGTGTCAGGTGTTTGAGCTGGGGGCGAACGACAACTGCGGCTCGACATCAGCCGCCTCCATCGCTTTGATCACGGTATGATTCTTGCCGACTTCTGTGCCCACTGCATGAGCTTGCCCGCCGTTGAAGAGACCACTCCGTTCGGGCCGGAGGTGTTGGTTTACAAGGTGGGTGGGAAGCTCTTTGCGATTGCCGTTCCCGATGAGGTGCCTCACCGCGTGGCCTTGAAGTGCGATCCTGAGCGCTCGCTCGATCTGCGCGACCGCTACGAGGACATCGTGCCCGGCTACCACCTCAATAAGAAGCACTGGAACACGATCACCATTGGCGGTCGTGTGCCCACCAAGCTGATTCGTGAACTGATCGAGCACTCTTATCAACTCGTGGTGGCCTCATTGACGAAGAAGGTGCGTGAGACGTTGGCAAAGTCATGAGCGCTTTGCTTCAGCGAGTGCTCCTCGTCGTCTGCCTCAGTTCGGCGGTGCTGGCATCCGAGCCTGCCTTTCACTTCAAGCCCGACGACCACGCGTTGGGCGATGTGCATCCCTTCATTCATCAAGGGGAATGCTTTCTCTACTATCTGAAACCCGGCACCTATGACTCGATGCTTGCGCGTTCCCACGACTGGCTGCACTGGACCTCGCAGCCCATCACTCATGCAACGGTAAAGCCTGGCGATTGGATGTCGCCCTACTTTGTGCTCGGGGTGTTTCGTGATGACAAGGCCAGCGTGTATCGCAGCTTCTACGGCCATGCGAAGGGACGGATGGCAAGCTCGGAGAGCACCGACTTGCTGACTTGGTCATGTGCACCGCAAGCGCTGCATGTTCCTCCGGCAGACTACTATGAGCGACGGCGTGACCCCTGCGTGGTCTGGATTCCCGAGTTGAATCAATACGGCTGCGTGATGACCACCTGGATGAAGGGCAAGTCCAAGGAGCAAGGCGGAGCCATCAGCCTCGCCACGTCTGCCGACTTGAAGCAATGGAAAGACCATGGTCCGATCATTCATCCAGGGAACATCGGTGAGCCCGAGTGTCCGCAGATGTTTGCTCTCGGGGGGCACTGGTATGTGCTGGCGAGCATCTATGATCGAGCGGTGGGGCGGCCTGTGTATTGGTCGGCTCAGTCGCCCTTGGGTCCCTGGAGCAGCCAGCGTGCGGGCGAGTTGGATGGCAAGGATCTGTGTGCAGCGCAGATCGCCTTCGATGGCAAGGTGCCCGTGCTCTTTGGGTGGATTCCACTTCATCCTGCGAGACCTGGGAAGCAGACCTGGGGCGGACATCTGGCCTTGCCGCGTGAGGTGGTCGCGATGGGTGATGGAATGCTCGGCACGCGCCTCGCATCGAATCTGACGAAATCATTGGTCGGTCTGTCTTGGACCAAAACTGCTGCGGTCCGCGTCTCTTCCGAGCGGACCTCGCTCGATGGCTCGTGGAGACATTTGGTTGCTGAACTCTCGTTCGGCTGGCCAAATGCTGGCGGGGAATTGCGCGTGCGTTGCGAGCCCCTGGGCGAGGTGGTTATCAATCGTGCAGCCCTGCGCCTCCTCGACGCAACGGGCGAGTGCTGGAGCGAGCGAAACCTGCGGCTGGAGGCTGACAAACCCGTCCGCGTTCAGCTCTTCGTCGATGGCGACATCATGGAGGTTTTCGTGAACGATTACACCTCACTGGCCGCGCGTCTGCCGCAGCACGATGGGGTGCTGCACTTGTCGATGCAGGCGGATGGAGGTCTATGGATGGTGGATGTTCGGACAGCCGAGGCTGCTTCGTGGAGATGAATTGCCTGCCCGACGATGGACCGCGCTCCGTCGGTTCGTAGAGGTGGCACGTTCATTATGAAACATTTGCTTGCCTCCCTCCTCGTGCCTCTCGCAGCCATGGCTGCCACACCAGCCGCTCCGCCCAAGGCACCGGAAGTTCCAGCGCAGTTGCCTCCTGAGATTCAGCTCCTGCAGCCGGGCGTGAAGCTCACACTGATGGCAGAGCACCCGGAGGTCGTCACGCCCACGGGGATTGATGTGGATGAGAAAGGCAACATTTACACGCTCTCGTGCCACACGCACTTTCGCCCTGAAGGCTATGAGGGTCCCGAGCACGATGAGGTGGTGGTCTTTGATGCGAACGGAAAGAACCGCCGCGTTTTCTACAACAAGACGGATGCCACCATGCATGTGGAGGTGGGCCCGGATGGCTGGATCTATCTCGCCGAACGCGATCGCGTGCTGCGCGTAAAGGACACGAATGGCGACGGGGTGGGGGATCTCGAAGAGAACCTCGCCTCGCTCGATACGGTGGCAGACTATCCGCACAACGGACTGAGCGGCATGGCCTGGCATCCCAATGGCGGGCTGGTCTTCTCGCTGGGGGAGAACTTCGGCAAGGACTGGACGCTCACGGCTCGCGATGGTTCCAAGGTCAGCGGTCGTGGTGAAGGTGGTGTATTTCGTTGCACGGCTGAGGGCAAACTGATGCGTCGCATCGCACGCGGCTTCTGGAATCCCTTTGGGCTGATGGTGCGTGCCGATGGCGAAATCTTTGCCGCTGAGAATGATCCGGGCAGTCGTCCGCCGTGTCGTCTGCTCAACGTGGTCGAAGGTGCCGACTACGGCTTTCAGTGGGTCTATGGCAGCGCGCCTGTGCATCCCTTCGTCGCATGGAATGGTGAGTTGCGCGGCACGCTCGGCATGGTGCATCCCAGTGGTGAGGGTCCCTGCGCAGTGGTGGAACTGGGCGGCGGTGTGATGATCCCCTCGTGGAGCGATCACTCCATTGACTACTTCCCACTCACTCGAAAGGGAGCGGGCTATACCTCCGAGCGTGTTCCGCTCATCAAGGGCAGCGACTTTTTCCGTCCCACTTGCATAGCGATGGCACCCGATGGCGCCTTCTACTTCAATGACTGGGTGTTCAGCTCGTATCCGATTCACGGTCGTGGCCGCTTGTGGAAGCTGGAGATCGACAAGGCGGCGGCTTCATGGATGAAGTCGGCCCCGGACCCGCTCACTGCAGAGGCGAAGCTGGCCAAGGAACTGCGCGAGGGTCAGGCGAAGGTGAGCACCGAGCGCCTGCTCGAACTCGCCCGCGGCACCGACAAGTATCTCTCCGATGCCGCGCTCACCGCATTGGCTCGCGAGTCATGGATGGTGGACAAGGTGAAGGGCTTGCCGAAGGATGATCGTGTCTGGGCCTTCGTTGCAATGCGGCGCAACGACATGAGCGACGAGCAATGGCCGCGTGCCTTCCTCAACGACGCCGATCCCGAGCTTCGCTTCGAGAGCCTGCGCTGGATTGCCGATGCGGTGCTGACAAACTTCATGCCGCAGGTCGAAGCCTTGCTCAGCGATGCTTCGCTCGACTACCGTCTCTTCGAAGCGGTGCTCGCCACATGGAACACGCTGCGCGGTGAACCGGGGGCAGGTGTGACGAATCCCGATGTGCTCGTCGAACGCATCACTGCTCCCAATACGCCCTCGCGCCTCAAAGGCTATGCCTTGCGCCTCGCGCCCGCCACGCACAAGCAACTCACGGTCGCTCTGCTCAAGGACCTGATGACGAAAGGTGACGAGGTGCTCGCCCTCGAAGTGGTGCGCACGCTCTCAGCGCGTCAGGCCGATGATGCACGAGCCGTGCTCGCCGAGATCGCGGTTGACGAATCGAAGGCTGCTCAACTCCGAGCCGAGGCCACCGCTGGTCTTGCGACCTCCACCAATCCGGCTCACCTCGCCGTGCTCGTGTCACTCGAGAAGGAAGCCAAAGAGCCAGCGCTGCGTGACGAAGCGCATCGGGCACTTCGCTTCGTCGATGCTGCTCATGCTTTCTCGCCTGAGGTCGGACGACCAGAGTTTACCAACCTCGCCGCGTGGCTGAAGCGCCTGGATGCTCTGCCGGGCAAAGCCGATCCCGAGGCAGGGCGGCGGATCTTCTTTCACTCGAAGGTGGCCTTGTGCGCAGGTTGCCATCGTTACGGTGGTCGTGGCAATGTGGTGGGTCCTGACCTGAGCCTCGTGGCACGGCAAGGTGATCGTGAAGCGATCTTGCGCTCGATCCTGGAGCCACAGCGCGAGGTGGCTCCGCAATTCTATCCCACGCAACTGAAGCTCAAGGACGGTAGCGATTTCATGGGCATCCTCCTGCGCTCATCGAGCACCGAGGTGTTTCGCGATCTCACCGGCAAGGAGCGCACTTTCCAGAAGGCCGACATCGTGCAGCGCACAGAGCTGAAAACTTCCATCATGCCTCCAGGTCTCGTGGCCACGATGACGGATCGTGAGCTGCGCGACCTTCTCGCCTTTCTTACCTCGAGCGATGCGAAGTGACATCGATCACTTCACGCACATCAGCGTCTTCTCACCACGGATGAAAAGCTGACCATCGCTGAGGGCGGGTGAGGCAAACACCTTCTCGCCGATCTCGCTCTCGGCCACGCATTCATACTTGGCACCTGGCTTCACCGTGCGCAGCGTGCCGAAGTCATTGATGAAATAGACCAGTCCTTCCGCACTCGCGAGCGAGGCATGATGCTCCTTCATGCGTTCCTCCCAGAGGATGTCTCCCGTCTTCGCGTCAAAGCAGTGGCCGATGCCGCTGTCGCTGACGATGAGGAAATGATCGCCTGCAACGATGGGCGAGGGGACGTAGGCCACGCCCTTGTTCGTGTGCCATTGCACATGGGTGTTGGTCACGTTGCCCGTGCCATCGGGTCGAATGGCCATGAGGTGATGATCGGGGAAGCCACCGGTCATGTAGAGCCAGCCGGTCTTCTCGCTATGCACCAGCGAGGCCACATACTGCTCGGTGGGGCCGTCGATCATCCAGATCAGCTTCCCATCGTTCGGATCGTAGCTGGTGATGCACTTGGTGCCGCTGAGGACCATCTGCGTCTTGCCCGCGAGTTCACGAATGATCGGCACGCAGTAACTGCGCGTGTTGTTAGGCCGGGTGATGCGCCACAGCTCCTTGCCGGTGTCGCGAGCAAAGGCCACGATGTAGCCATCGCCATCATGGTCGCAGTTCACGATCACCTTGTCTTTGAACAGAATCGGTGAGGAGCAGAAGCCATGCTTGCTGGAGAAAAGACCGGGCCGCACCTGCCAGAGTTGCTTGCCGGTGAAGTCGTGCGCAGACACCACGACGGTGCCCTTGTTCACCTCGCCTTTGCCTGGGGGCCGAGACGCATTGGCTTCCCGAGTGGCAGCGGTTTCGGTCTGGTCGAGGAAGGCGGTGTAGATGCGTTCGCCATCGGTCGCAGGTGTGCTGGAGGCGCGGCTGTTCAGCCGATGAATGGACTCGAGCGGCGACTTCACCACGGCCTGCTGCCAGACGATCTTGCCCGATGCACGGTCGAGAGCGATGAGCACACGCTCCTCGGTCTCCGCAAGGCTGGCGACGACAAACACGCGGTCATTCCACACGATGGGTGATGCATGGCCTTCCCCTGGAAGCTCCGTGCGCCAGACGACATTCGTCGCGTCGATCTTCTTCGGGAACCCGGTGTCCAGGCTGGTGCCATCCAGCCGAGGGCCACGCCATTGAGGCCAGTTTTCAGCATGAAGGGCGGAGGCGGCGATGAGTAGTAGGGCGAGGCGCATGAGAAGCGTGATCTTACGTTGCGAGCCCCGTGGTCTTGCTCTCGCGAAAGTGCAAGTCTTGAGTGAAAGACCAGTCGTGGGCCGCGCGAAACTTCACGCTCGCCAACCAACTCACTTTTCTTCAACCTCGTTCGTCATGTCATCACCTGTCCGCTTCGCACTCGCCGGTTTCGGCGCCTGGGGAAAACTCCACGCCCAGTCCATCGCCCTGAACCCGGACGCCCGTCTTGTCGCCATCACTGCCCCCTCAGAGGCCTCCCGAGCCGAAGCCAAGGCCGCGTATCCCGACGCGCAGATCTTTGCCGATGCGGCGGAGATGATCGCCAGCGTCGAATTCGACATCATTGACATCGTGACGCCCAGCCACACGCATCGTGAGATCGCCCTCGCCGCGATGGAAAAAGGCCGACACGTCCTGCTGGAGAAGCCGATGGCGATCACGCTGGAGGATAGCAAGGCGATCGTCGAAGCCGCTGCCAAGCACGGTGTGAAGCTCGCAGTCGGCCACGAGCTGCGCCTCTCGTCACAATGGGGCGAGATCAAGAACATCATCAGCCGCGGCAGCATCGGCGAACCGCAATACGTGCTCGTGGAACTCTCGCGCAAACCTTATCGCCTGGGCGCGAGCGGCTGGCGCTACGACCAGAGTCGCGTGGGCAGCTGGGTGCTGGAGGAGCCGATTCATTTCTTCGATCTCGCGCGCTGGTATCTGGAAGGCGCAGGCGATCCGGTGGAACTCTATGCCTACGGCAACTCGCGCGATCCGCAGCGTCCGCAGTTGTTCGATAACTTCAGCGCCATGTTCAAATACGCGAACGGTGCGTATGCCGTCGTGTCGCAGACGCTCGCCGCCTTTGAGCATCATCAAACCGTGAAGGTCAGCGGCACCAAAGGCGCGCTATGGGCGGGGTGGAGCGGTGCGCTCGATCGCACGCTGGAGCCAAGTTACTTCCTCAAGGTCTTCGACGGCGAGAACCTCGAACAGGTGCAGATCGAGAAGCACAGCGGCGAAGTCTTCGAGCTGCGCGAAGAGATCGCGCGGTGCATCCAGATGGTGCGCGGTGAAGCCGCGCCCGCCGCGAGCGGGCGCGATGGCCTGTGGTCCGCTGGCTTGTGCTTGCTCGCTGAAGAAGCCATCCGCCAGGGCAAGCCGCTTCCCGTGGGTCAACTCATCGACGGCTAACCATTCATCATTATGAGCATGAGCGACTCTCAACGCTGGTATCAAGGCATCACGCGTTACCAATGGCTGGTGCTCATCGTGGCATCACTTGGCTGGGCCTTCGACGCCTTCGAAGGACAGCTCTACACGGTCACGCGCGATGACTTGCTGAAGGAATTGCTCGGAGCCGCGAGGATAAGCGAACTCGGTCACTGGAAAGACTACTTCAACGGCATCTTCCTGCTGGGCAGCACGCTCGGCGGCTGGGTGTTTGCGTCGATGGCTGACAAATGGGGTCGCAAGCCGGTGATGGCACTGACGATCCTGTTCTACTCTGTGTTCTCCGGCTTCACGTATTTCGCGACGGAGCTGTGGCACGTCGGAGCACTGCGGTTCCTCGTAGCAATGGGCGTGGGCGGTGAGTGGGCGGTAGGCGCGGCGCTGGTGGCGGAAGTGTTTCCTCGTCGTGCTCGCGAACGCGCGGGTGGCATCTTCCACGCGACGAGCGTGATCGGACTGTGGCTTGCGACGGCGGCAGGCATCGCGGTCGGATCTCAATGGCGCTATGCATACATCGTCGGCGTGCTACCGGCATTTCTGGTGCTTTGGGTGCGCGTGAGTATTCGCGAGCCCGAGTCATGGCAGGCCGCCAAGGCGGAAGGCAATGACAAGCTCGGCAGCTTCCGTGACCTGCTGGGCGATCCGCGCTGGCGTGGTCGTGCCATCGGTGGTGCGCTGCTCTCGATGATCGGGCTCGCCACGTTCTGGGGCGTCGTGGTCGCGGGCAAAGACATCGCGGCGCACACCTTGCAAGCCCTCGGCATCGCTGACCCGAGCAGTGAAAAGGCCAAGATCGCCTTCGGCTACATCCAAACCACTGGCGCAGGGCTTGGCATGTTAGCCTTCGGTCCTCTGGCTGCGCGTTTTGGCCGACGTGCCACGTTCGCCGCGTTACACATCGGTGCGCTGATCATGACCTTCGTCGTGTGCTGGGCTCCGCTGCACTTCGGCAGCTACACCTTGCTGCTCGTGCTGCTGCCGATCTTTGGCTTCTGCGCGCAAGGCATCCATGCGGGCTACGCGGTCTATTTTCCCGAGCTGTTCCCCACGCACATCCGAGCGACTGGCGCTGGTTTTTGCTTCAATACGGGGCGCATCCTCGCCTCGCCCGTGCTGCTCTGGCTGAGCGGCTGGATGAAGGACAAGTATGGCCTGCTCACCGCGATTCAGGCCCTGGGCGGGATGTTCCTGCTGGGCTTGGTCGTGCTTTCCTTTCTGCCAGAGACGAAGGGCGAGGAGATGCCGGAATGACGATGGTTACAGCTTCTCGCCGAGAACCAGCATCGTCTGGAAGTGCGGACTCTTCTGCTCGCGATGGACGATCTTGGTCTCCACGTTCTTGAAGCCTGCGGCTTCGAGCATCTCGATCATTTCGACTTCGCTGAAGCCCAGCCACACATCGGCATAGAGCACGCGCGCCTTCTCGAATCCGTGCTTCAGCAGATCGAGCAGCACGATGCGCCCGCCCTTCTTGAGCAACCCAAACGCGGCGGCGATGGCCTTGGCCGGTTGTTGCGCATGGTGCAGAGCCTGACTGAAGAGAACCAGATCCACGCTTTCGGCTTCGATTGGCGGAGCCTCCAAATCGCCGAGCCGAAACTCCAGATTCGTGAACCCATGTTGCTTCGCCAGGTCAGCACCGTAGGCCACCATCTTCTCGGAGCTATCGACGGCGATGACTTGCTTGGCCCGTTGTGCAAGGAGTTGTGACAAGGTGCCTTCGCCTGCGCCCAGGTCTGCGATGACCATGGGAGGCATGAGCTTGAGCAAGGTCTCGGCGAGTCCCTTCCATGAACGGCCGGGGATGTAGTGGCGGCCAAACTTCCCGGCCAGCGCATCGAAGTAGGCCTGGGCTACATTCGCGCGCTTCTTTCGCACCACACGCAGGGCAGTGGTGTCTCGCTTCACCTCGCGAATTTCGCTTCCTGCGGCCTCAACGATGCTGAGGAATCGCTCGTGACTTTCGCGCTCGCGTGCGGGCACGTCAGGCAGGCGGTAGAGACGATTCTTTCCCGAACGTCGATCTGTGACCAACCCTGCGCCCTTGAGCTTGGCGAGTTGCGCCGAGATGTTCGATTGCGGCAGGGCCAGGATTTCCTGCAACTCGGCGACGGACAACTCTTCCTCTCTCAACAACAAGAGAATCCGCACGCGCGTCGCGTCGGCGATGAGGCTGAGAGATTTGAGGATCGAGGCCAAGGCAGCGCGATGGTATCAACGGCCTGAGGTTCGGCAATGCGGAACTCTACAGCCCCATTGCCTTGCGCGGATTGCTGTCGATGAGGGTGGTGAGGTCTGCGTCGGACAGCCCGAGATGATCACGAGCATTCGCCTTGATGCGGGGAACCGTGACGGTGGAGCCCACGAAGTGCGAGCCATCAGGGGAACGGGCCACGAGGTCCTCGCCGATCACAATGTCCCAGCTTGCAAGCGTGAACTTGCCAGGCCCGAGGCGGGAGGCCGAGATCGCATCGGTGACGAAGATTGAGCGATCCACGCCAGCGGCACGGAGGTAGTTTTGCAATGTGAAGAAGTCGATGTGAACTCCGTCGGGGATGAAGCAAAGCCAGAGCTTGTCACGCAGCGAGAGTGCTCGCTGAATGATGTTGTTGTGCCGGTGCATGAGCATCGGACAGCCATTGCCCACGTGAGTGAACATGGTCACGCCATTGTCGGTAGAGGCGCGCAAGGTATCGAGGTCAGGATTGCAATGGCCTGCGGAAACCACGATGCCCTGCGAGGCGAGGAAGGCGCTCGTCTTGAATCCCTCGTCACATTCGGGAGCCAGCGTGACCAGCTTGGCCAGTCCCTGAGAGGCGTCGAGCAGTCGCTTCGCATCTTCGACGGTGGCGGGCTTAACGCAGTGCGGCGGATGAGCGCCGACGTAACCTTTCTCGGGGTTGATGAATGGCCCTTCAATATGGAAGCCCGCGATGATTTCTTTGGCGAGTGGATCGCGCTCACGAAGGCCAGCCAACGTGCTCATGCGAGACTGGAGGTTCTCAATCGTGTCCGTGATGAAGGTGGCGAGGATTTGCGTGCAGCCATCCTCGCGCAGGCACTCGCAGGCGTGATGAAGAGCTTCAGCGGTAAGGCCATCGCGGTTGAAGTCGGTGCCAGCGTAGCCGTTTACTTGGATGTCGAGAGGGCGCATGAAGGGAAAAGGTGAATGCTGAAGGATGAAAGGTGAAGGGCGTTAGTCGATACGGTGGAGAAGCGCCAACGTTTCGACATGATGTGTTTGGGGAAAGAAGTCAAAGGGCTGGAGGGCATCGACCTCGTATCCAGCATTCGTGAGCGCGAGCAGATCGCGGCGGAGAGTGCCTGGACTGCATGAGAGGTAGGCCATGCGTTGCGGTCGGCACTCGGTGATGATCCAGGTGAGCACCTCCGGCTCAAGGCCAAGCCGGGGAGGGTTGGCGTAGATCAGTCGGTGCTCCGCTTCGAAGGGGGCGACGTGTTCGCGAAGCTGGGGCAGGCGCTGGGCGCAGAGTCCACGCAAGACAGCGGCCTGCGGCGCATTGAGCTGAGCGCATTCGATGGCCTCGCCATCACACTCGATGCCGACCACGCGGGCCTGGTGTCCAAGCCATCGCTTCATGCTGCCGCCGATGCCGCTGTAGAGGTCGAGGACCAAGGACTCGGAGTTGGGAGCGAGATGTTGTTCGGCAAGATCGAGTGACTCGGCGTAGAGCGAGGGGATCAGTTGCTGAAAGACACCCGGCCCATGCCATTTGCCGAGAGCATCCTGCACACGCGACTCGCCCCAGAGCCGATGCCAACCGCGTTTGGCGAACAGGATGCGACCGGTGGCCGGATGGAGGTTCACATGCAGTCCACGAAGGCCGACAGCATGAAGAGCACTGGTGACCTCCGATGTAAGCCAAGAGATCGCAGGCACGGTCTGACACTTCAGGATGAGGGTGAGCAGTGCTCCATTCTGAACGATGAACCGAAGCGGCCACTGATCATGTGCGGGCATGGCTTTGGCGAGAATCGCGAAGGTGGAGTTCACCAAGGACGACTGCACGGGACACTGCGGGATTGCGATGAAGTCATCGCGAGGCTCCATGCCGAAGGTCCATTTGTGTCCCAGCCATCGGGCGGCGAGCTTGACCTTGCCCCGGTAGCCCCAGCGTTGTTTGGCGGGCACGCTGCGCACGGCGCGGAGTCGATCACTCCAAGGCGCAAGCGTGCGGCTAAGGAAATCCTGTTTCTGCCGAAGGCTGTCCTCCATGCTCCAGGAGCGATGTCGGCACGCGCGGCATTCCTGCACGCACCCGGACGGAAGTGGAACCGCATCCTCCATGAACCTCGGTGACTTTTAAGTCGGACTGTCAGATTGGATCACCGACGGAGCGACGAACCGATGCAGAGGCTCGATGAGGTTCTGCGAGAGCGGACGGGTGCGCTCGAAGATGCCGGGCGCGATTTCAGCGCTCGTGTCATAGCCACGGCGGAACATCTCGAGCTTGGCATCCAGATTGTCGATGTAGTGCAGCGCGATGGCCTCCGGCGTTTTGGGGAGAACGGGGGAGCCAAAGGCGAGTTCACCATGATGCGATCCGATCAGGTGCAGCAGGTGCATGCGCACGAGGTCGCTGGCGGGTTCAAGGTGCTGCCACTCGGCGGTTTCGGGGCGATCCATCACATCGCGCCAGAGTTTGTTCACCAGCTCGAGTCCTAGCGTGATGTGTCCGAGCATCTCGCCGCTCAAGTGGTAAGGCATGGAGAAGCTGTTCTCCGCATACGCGGTCTCCCAGAGCTTCCCACAGTCGTGAAACAAAACGCCGGTGATGAGCAGGTCCTCGTTGAGCTTGTGATACACCGAACACACGGCCGCAGCCGAGCGCATCATCTGGGCGACGTGCTCGACCAATCCTCCGCGACGCGCGTGATGGAACTCGCGCGCGGCTGCCGTGCGGCGGAATCGTTCACCGAACTTCTCCAGGAACAGATCGGCCACGGCCTTGAGCCTTGGGTCTTTGATGGCTGAGACTCGAGTGGTGATCTCGCCGTAGTCAGCAGCGTTGGCGAGGCGCTGTTCCTCCGTGCCGCCGAGCAAGGCGTGAATCTCTTCGGGCGTCAGGCGACGAACGGCGGCGTGCTTGGGTTCGAGCCCATACTTGCCAGCGTCCACCCACTGGCCCGCGACTTCGATCCACGAGTTGTTGCGGGGCAGGTGTCGCACGGCTTCAAAGGCATGATTGCTGTCAAAGACGCGCCACAGGAAATTGTCGTGCCCGTCGGTGAGGCGCAGTTCGAAGTAGGGCTTGCCCTGCTGGGTGAGTTTCTCCGAGACGCCATCCACCTGCGCCTGGATGCGATAAGGCTGAGGCGTGGCTCCGGCCACCTGCTTGAGCTGGGTGATGGTGAGCAGGTCGTAGTCGATCAGCATTTCTTCCATGGGCGCAGTGAAGCGGAACGTTGTCTTGATGGCGAGGACAATTCCTCTATCGCCGACCAAGCCCACGCGGGATGAACACTGCCTCCATGCCTGCCGCCTTGGCCGCATCCAAGCCGCTCTTGCCATCTTCAAACACGAGGCAGTCCGCAGGATCGACACCCATGCGTTCCGCCGCGAGCAAGAACATATCAGGAGCCGGCTTGCCGCGCTGCACATCGCGAGGAGTCACGATGGTTTCGAAAAGGTGAATCAAGTCAGTGGCTGTGAGACATGCATGGACCGTCTCAGGCTCGCTGCCCGAGGCGACCGACATCGGCAGACGTCCGTGCCAGTCGCGGGCCAAGGCTGCGACGGGCGGCACCGTCTGAATCTCAGGAATGCGTTGATTGAAGATGGATGATTTCACTTCCGCCACACTGTCAGGATCAATGTTGGAGCCGTATTGCTTGTTGAGCAGGATGACGGTGTCCTGCTCGCGCACGCCCGCGAGCGAGTAGAAAAGATCCTCTGTAAAATCAAACGGTGCCTTGTGCTGCCGAAGGCTTTCACACCAAGCCACATAGTGCAGAGGCATGGAATCGACGAGAGTGCCGTCACAATCAAAAATGAACGCAGCAAAGGAGCGCGAGGGGAGTTCGATCATCGCGTTCGCCTAGCGCAAAGCGATGCCTGACGCAAGCGGGCGGAGCTTATCGTTTGCTCGGATACTCGGGGCGCGCAGGCACAGGGCGGGGATCTTTGGCGATCTCGTCCTTCAGATGCTGGATCGCGGCATCGAGCTGGGCGTCGCTGCCATTGAAGGTAGCGTGCGGAAGGTTCTCCACGACGACATCGGGATCGACGCCTTTGCCCTCCACCAACCACTGCCCTTCGGGTCCATACACACCCATCTCGGCAGCGGTGGCCATGCCGCTATCGACCAGCCACTTCTGAGCGCTGAGCCAGATGCCGCCGCCCCAGGTGCGAGTGCCAAAGACCTTGCCAATCTTCAGACGTTGCACGCCGGTGCAGAAGCCTTCGCCATCACTGGCAGTGCGTTGGTTGCAGATCACGGCGACGTGACCACGGAACGCATACTGCATGTTCCACATGGGCTCGCCCGTGCGGCCCTGGAAGTAGCTCCATGCCTTGCGCAGCAGCTTCTCGATGATCCACGAGTCAATGTTACCACCGTGATTGTTACGCACGTCGATGATGAGTCCCTGACGGTTGAAGACCGGATAGAAGTCGCGAGCCCAGGCCTCGATGTCCTCGCCACCCATGGCGCGGAGATGCACGTAGCCGATCTTACCCAGGCTGTCCTGGTCCACCTTGAGACGGCGAGTGTATTCCCATTCATCGTAGCGAGTGTCCTCAGCGCTTTCGCCATTCACGGGCTTGACGATGACTTGGCGTGTCTTGTCCCCTGACTTAACCTCAACGAGCACCTGCTTGCCCGTTAGATTGCGCAGCAGTTGGTCGGGATGAATGGCCTCCAAGGTGGGCTTGCCGTTGATCTTGAGGATTACGTCACCTGCTTTGATGTCCACTTCTGGGCGGCCGAAGGGAGTGAGTTGTGAGGGAAAGTCGGGATCAGTTTGATAAACGTGCTTTACCCTCCAGCCTCCCGCATCGGCATCACGATCAAGGACGGAGCCAAAGGTCGCGACCTCGATCTTGTCCGGCACGTTTCGAGTGTCGCCATAGCGGACGAAGATGTGCAGCGTGCTGAGTTCGCCCATCATCTCGGAGATCACATCATTGAGTTCATTGCGGTCCGTCACACGATCTACCATCGGTGCGTAGCGAACTTTGATGGCGGGCCAGTCGATGCCGGACAT
This sequence comes from Verrucomicrobiota bacterium, assembly GCA_963204975.1. Lineage (GTDB taxonomy): Bacteria > Verrucomicrobiota > Verrucomicrobiia > Verrucomicrobiales > Verrucomicrobiaceae > JAEUHN01. The sequence continues at coordinate 26,206 of CAUJJC010000274.1, forward strand.
GCCTTTGTCCCAGAAGTAGTCGCGCATCATGCGCCAGCTTTCGTTGAAGATCTGATGCCACTCCTCCTGCGGATGGATGGGGAAGGTCCAGTTGCTCAGGTTGACGCTATCAGTGAGGGGAGCGGGAGTGGGGCCATCGCTGCTGAAAACGTAGAAGTTGTCCCCCTTGCGGATCATGATCTTCTTCGTGTCGGCGGTCAGCTCGTAGTCGCCGATGTCTTCGGCCAAGGTGGCAGGTTTGTGCTTGGGACCAATCTCCAGGCGGACGAGGCTTTTCTTGCTCTGGAAGGCCGTAGGTTTGCTGGTCCAGAAGAGGTGCTTGCCGCTGCACGAAAGGCTCTTGAAGTTCCCAGGTGAAGCGGGCACCTCGATCAGACGAGTGGTGAGTCCATCGATATCGACTTTCACCACAACGGGTGCTTTGGTCTTCGATGGGGTCGATGGTGTGGTTGTTTTGGTCGATGGCTTGGCGGTGTCGTTCTTGGTCTGTTGCTCGGCAGGCTTGGGCGCGTTGGGCGTCTGGATGTCTGCTTTCGGACGAAGTTGCTGGAGGGCCTGAGCCACGCGCAGTTTCACCAGTTCATCGACGGTGGTCTTCAGGCGATCAGACATCTCCGGTGCGCGCGTGCTTGTAGTGGTTGGTTCGGTGATCGTTTCGTCTTTGGGCAGGAAAGGGGAACGTAAACCTTTGGTCAGCGCGAGGGCATAGACCTTGGTCATCTCGGTGAAGTGCGGCTCCGGCTGGCGAGCACCCCAGGGATGGCCAACGAGCGTTCGCATGTCGCGTTCGCTCAAGAAGTAGAGCCACTTGCCATCGGGCGACCACGCGGGGCTGTGGCTGTCAAAGCGGTCCGTGGTGGCGGTGACGATACTCGCATCGGAGAGACGGAAGAGCTTGATCTGGGAATACAGATTCGAGGATGCTTCACTGAAGGCGATCCATGCACTGTCTGGCGACCACACATAGTCATTGATCTCGTCCATGCGGGCCTCGGAGATGAGCCTTGGCTGCTTGGCTTCCAGGCTCATCACCCAGAATTTCGCGTCCTTGTCGCTGTAGGCCAGCCACTTGCCATCAGGCGATACCTTCTCAGCAAACCGGAAGATCCGGCCATTGGTCGTCACTCGCTCCGGTGCGGACAAACCATTCGCCGGTGCCTTCCAAAACTCGAACTCGCCACTCTCATCGGATTGAAGCAGGAGGCTTTTGCCATCGGGCACGAACTGAGCCCCGCGGTAGCGCACGCCTTCCTTGCGCGGCAGTTCCACGAAGCGCCCTGTGTCGGTCGGAGCAACGAACACCTCACCACGAGATGTGAGAGCTACGCGATCACCGCTGGGCGAAACATGCCAGCTCGTGAGGTAATCGAGAGGCTTCTTGATCCATTGCTCACGCTCTTGCTCGAGGTCGGAGACGAGACGGATGTCGATCAGCGAATCCTGAGCGCTGGTGATGTCATGCAGCCACAGGTCTGCACCGCGCTGATAGGCGATGCGTCCACCGTCCAGCGACGGGGATTTCATGTCGAAGTCTTTGTGCTTGGTGTGTTGCTTGAGATCGGTGCCATCGGCTTTGCAGGACCAGATGTTGAGCGTGCCATCGCGATCACTGAGGAAGTAAAGCCTGCCCTGCCACCACATCGGATCGCGATTGGTGCCGAGGTCCTTGGCATCGAGCTGCACCGCTTCTGCATCGCCTTGCTTGAAGCGCCAAAGATTCTCCACCCAGCCAGCACGGTAGCGTTTGGTGGTGCTCGATTGCTTGGGAAGCCTGACGAAGAACAGCGTCTTGGTATCAGGATCGAAGACACCGTCACTCGCCTGGGCGAGAGGCAGCACCTTGCGATCATGCGTGGTGGGATCGAGTCCCACCAGTTGAGTGTTAGGCAAGGTGGAGAACTTGTCCGTGCTGTAGAGCACCTTGCCATCGGGTGTCCACGAGGCGATGCGTGGCGTGCCGCCTTCGAAGGTCTGTCGCTGAGGACGGCCCCCTTCGGCTGGCATGGTATAGACTTCGCTGATGCCTTCGTAGTTGCCGATGAAGGCGATGGTCTTTCCGTCGGGAGAGAAGTGCGCGAACGTTTCACTCCCTGCGTGCGAGGTGAGACGCAGGGCGGTCCCGCCTTTCACATCCGCGCGCCACAAGTCGCCTTCTGCGGTGAAGACAATCGCGTTCCCATGAATCGTCGGGTGGCGATAGTAGCCACGAGGGCTTTCAGCATGAGTGATGGCTGCGACAAAGGCGAGAGCAAGGTGGAGGCGCATGGCGGGTGATGAACGAACGACGAGACAGATTATGACCGGAGAAAATAGAGATTCCGAGAAACAGAGAGAATCTCAGAAGGCAAAACCAAAGCCGATGTGCAGAGCACCGAAGTCCTCGCCCTCACGGCGGTTGAGGTTCACGCCGTAATCGACCCGCAATGGGCCGAAGGGCAGTCGGTAGCGAATGCCGATCCCGGCGGCATAGCGCAGGTCGCTGAAGTTGGGCAGCCACTCGCCTTTCTCTGTGCTCAGCGATCCCGCATCCACGAAGCCTGCGAGTTCGAGGTTCTTGGCGATCTCGTAGCTGATCTCGCCGCTCACGGTTTGTGCCTGAGTGCCGCCAAGCGGTGTGCCATCGCTAGCGCTGGGACCGAGACGACGTTCCTCAAAGCTGCGCACGCCTTTGGCACCGCCGTTGTAGTTGCGCAGCTCGATGGGCACGTAGCCGACGTCTTCGCCTGCGATCAAACTGGTGACGTGGGCTCCGAGGGCCGTGCGCCACTTCGCTGACAGGGGATGATACCAGGCGATGGCGAAGTCGGTGCGGGTGAACGCCACATCGGAGAGATCGCTGAGCGAATCACCGGCTTCGAGTCGCAGGCTGGCGAACCAACCTCGCGTGGGCGATACCGGATTGTCCCGGCCCTCATACGTGAAGGCAAATCCCGCCGTGCCCAATTCATAGTAATCGGGTCCAAGCTCCAGGATCGTGAGCGTGTCCGAAGACACCGAGTTGATCGAGACCAAAGCGAAAGCCTCGGCTGAAACAGTGCGGCTCAGGTCGCGGGAAACCGCTGTCCGAAACGCCGCTGTGTAGCGCTGGTAGCCTTCGAAGGTGAAGGACTCCGGCATCAGGTCCAACGACAGAGCCCACGGCGAACTGAGCAACGCGGGGTTCTTCCATTGGATGCCAGCGAGGTAACCGAGCTGTGTGCCCAGGGCCTTCACACGCAGCGTGCCGCCTGAGTTCCAGAAGTTCACGTTCTTGTATTCCAGTCCAAGAATGCCGCCGAGGAAGGTATCGAATCCTACAGACATACCAATACTCGAGCGCTTCGCTTCTTCGCCGGTGAAGTGGAGAACCAAGCCTTCGTCATCATCGGGCGTCGGATTCATCTCCAGGTGCTCGAACAGCCCCGTATCAACGATCCGTCCGTAAGCAGACTCCATGCGCTTCGAGTCATACTTGTGCCCGAGAGTGGGCCAGAACGCACTGCGGACCAGACGCGTCGCACCCTTGCTGAGGTGGTTATCAATGTCCAACTGCTGCACATGATGAATGGGGCCGGGCACTACCAAGAAGGTAAGGTTCATGTGGTTGTTCGGTGCCCTAGCTTCGATGGTGGTCACCTTGGCCACGAACCAGCCGCGTGTTTGCAGTTCGCCCTCCACCTGCCGCCGCATGTTCTCCACGCGGGCCTCGTTGAGCGTTTGCTCCTCAAGCAACTTCACGGTCTGCTGCAAGGTCTTCTCGATAGTTGCGGGGCAATCCTGCAGCTGAATGGCTCCGACCTTCCATTGATTTCCTGGCTTGATGCCGACCGAGATGTCGGTGGCTCCATCACTTTGATTGGTGGCAACGGGTGGTTCAACTTCGCAATCGACGTAGCCATGCGAAAGAATATAGCGATGCACGAGATCGACTCCCGCAGCGATCTCCTTCTCCACATACGGTGTGTCCTTCGCTGTGCGTCCGATGCGTTCACGAGTGGGCCGCACGAGGTAGCGATGCAGCTCCTTCTCATCGAGCCCTGGATTGCCAGGGAAGGTCGTCTTGCCCACATGCTGCTGCACGCCTTCGGTCGCCGTGAGCACGATGACTTTGTCTTCCAGAGACCACGCCACCGCTCCCGAGAGATAACCGTGCGACTGGTAGTGCTTGCGCACGAAGAACGCGAGGTCGTCCGCAAGCGCCGATGAGGCTTCGGTATCTGCTGACTGATCGAGCTGATCTTTGATGATGTCTTCCAAAGGCTTCGTCATCTCCGTGTTCACACCGCGCAGCCGGATCGCGATCTCGTTGTGAGTGAAGGTGTGGTCTTCGGCATGAACGAATGCAGCCGCCCACATCGCCACAAGCATCAGGTATCGTTGAGCACGAGCTTTCATTCGAATCGGAACAGGTAGTGGAACATGGCGCGGAAGCCGCCGTTTTTGTCGGTGCTGCCGACGACCTTCATCTTGCGGTTGAACTCATAGATGCCAGTCACGCCGCCGAGCTGGCCGTCTTCGGAGCGCTCCTGCACGAGGAAGCGCGACTCGCTTTCTTTCTCGCCAGGTTTCAGCGGCTTGGACTTCGAGACGAACGCACGGCGATACGCCTCGCGCACCGCGAAGAGCAACGCGCGACCGGCCAGATCGCCGCCACCTTTCTTCAAGCCGGAGGTCGTGGCACCAGTCGCGAGCAGCGTGGCGATCTCGCCTTCGGGCAGCGGCGGTGTCGAGTTGAAGTGAATCTTCGGATCGAGCGCGCGACCGTAGCCACGCAGCACCACGTCATACACATCCACGGTCGATTCGGCCATGAGTTCGAGCGTGGGATCGAGTGGCTTGTCTTCAGTGAGCGCGACCACGCCTTTGCGGATATGCAGAGTGGCGAAGGGCAGGTTCAGCCGCGCTTGTTCCAGACTGACTTCGCCGGTCACGATGGGCGTCGCTCCGTTGCCGCCGACCTTGAGATCGATCTTGGTGCCGCCGTTCATCACGTTGCCGAGCAGACGAATGTTATCCTTCGTCTTGATGCCCAGGTCGAAGGTCCAGTCCTTCAGCATCGGTGGCAAAGGCGAGGCGTTGGGCTCCTTCGATGGCTTGCTGGCCTGGGCGTCGGGCAGCGGCGGCAAGTCGTTCATCATCTGCGAAAGCGGCAGGAAGTTCACTTCCTTGAACACGCGACCGCGCGTGAGTCCAGCGGTGCCGGTGACGCTGGCTTTCGTCGGAACGCCTTTGCAGGCGATGTCCGCATCGGTGCGCAGCGACATGCCTTCGTTGCGCACGACGAGCAGATCGCGAGCCTTTAATGCGACATCGAACGCGGGTTGCTTCAGGTCCTTGAGATCGCACGAGCCGCTGACATCGACTTCACCACCCGCCGCCATCGCGTGCAGCGTCTCCAGCTTCACCGTGGTGCCATCGCCGGTGATGCGCGCCTTCAAGTTCTTCACCAAAGGCAGATCAGGATCACGCGGCGTGACCGCAGGCACATTGAGCTGCACCACGCCGCTGACGTGCGGTGCGCGAGCGGTGCCATCGGCTTTGAGATCAATGCTGGCCGTGCCTTTCAACTCCTGCAGCATCGGCACCATCGGCTTCACGAAGTCGAGCGAGCGCTGGTCGAGCTTCACCTCGGCGGTGAAAGGCAGGTCCATCGCGGTGTCGGGCTTCTCGAGCAGCGGCATCGTTTGCACCTTGGCGTTCACGCTGACGTTGAGCGGCTCGATGGGCTTCACGTCGGCGACGAGTGCGGTGTGCAGTTGCTCGTCCTTGAGGTCGATGTTGAGTGAGACCTTGCCCACGTCGGTGGTGAGCGTGCGCGGCAGATGCAGCTCGTTCATGAGCACCTCAATCTTCGCTTCCGGCTTCGAGAGCGGGCCGTCGATGGCGAGGTTCAGTGTCGCTGCACCGGCCACGTCTTCGGGCAGCTTCGCGTTCGCGATCTCCGCGAGTTGATGCAGCATCAGCGGGTGCGGCATGGCGAGCGCGATGTGCATCGGCTTCGCTGCATCCACCGGCACCGGCTTGGCCTGAAGATCGAGCGGCACCTGCACCACGCCATTGATCAGATCGTGGATGTCGTGCTTCGCGTGGTTGATCGTGAGGTCGATCGCGGTCTTGCTGACCTTGCCTTTCAAGTCGGCAGACCAGGGACCAAAGCTGGCCGTGAGCGAGCTGAAGGTGGCGCTCTCGAGATCGTGCGTGAGTTCGGTTTGCAGTTCGATCTTCTCAGGCCGGTCGGGCAGACGCAGGTCCAGCAGGATCAGCTTCGTCTGACCGCTGACCGCGAGTGCGGGCTTGAGCTTGCCTTGGCCTGACCAGTCGATGTGCAGCAGTCCCTGGGTGATTGGCTTCTGCCCGAGCGCATCGAACCACGGCTTCAATGCGGGAAAAGCGGCGAAGTGCAGTTGCAGCTTGCCATCAAAGGCCTGATCTCCGGCGAGCGCAAAGCTGCCCGTGGCATTGAGTTGATTGCCGCCGGGCTCGAGCTGGATGAGCGAGCGCGTCAGCTTGGCGATGCCATTCTCCAGCGACCATTCGGCATGAAGCGAGTCGCACGGTGCTTGCTTCCAAGTGATGGCTTTCACGTCGAGCGTGCCGAGGCCTTTCGCTTCGTCGAATTTCTGCGCCTTAATCTGCGCGAGATCGAACAACAGCGAGCCGTCGGCCTTCACCTCGCCCGTGGTGATGTCGGGCGGCAGCGCGAGCTTGAGCGACTTCGCGAGTTCATCGGGTCGCGGCAGCACGAGCTTCCATTGCGCGCGGCTCTGCTTGCCTGCGGCCATGCTCACGTTGCCGGTCGCATCGAGCTGGCCATCGCCTGCGGTGGCGAGCGCTTTCACATCGAAGCTGATCGCGTTGAGGTCGCCCGTGGCATTCAGGTTGAGCGACTTGAGCAGGTGATCATCAACGCCGAGGCCAAGGCCTTTGAGCGTGGCGCTGAAGTTTTCGAGTGATTGATCTTTGAGCGAAGCCGAGCCGCTTCCGTCGATGCTACCGCTGAGCTTGATTGGCAGTCCGGCGATCTTGTTGAGCGCGGGCGCAGCGAGTTTCCACTGCGCGCTCATCGCTGCGTGCGCGAAGTCTTTCCACTCGGCGGGCGCGGCGGCCTGCGCGCTGAGTTCGACACGGTTGCCTGCGGCTTCAGCGGTGAGCGGCGCGATGCTGAGCTGGCCGTCCTTCAATGTGGTCGTGAGCGTGACGCGGTCGCCTCGGTAGTCTTTGAAGGCGAGACCGGTGACGAGCATTTCGATGCTGGCATTGAGATGGCGAGGGTGCAGCGGATCGCCTTTGGCAACGATGTGCAGCTTATCGAGCTTTGCCTTCGCGGGCGGTAAGTCCTTCACCCAGCGCGCGGCATCGGCTTCGGTGATGTTGGCGATGTCGATGGTCGCCTCGGTGACGAAGGTCTTGAGGTTCGCCGTCGCCTTCACGTCGATGGTGGCCTGGCCGCTGCGGATGGTGGTGTCGGCGGCGATCTC
>CAUJJC010000275.1 GCA_963204975.1 Verrucomicrobiota bacterium
CGCCACGGCATGTTCATCCTGGGCAAGGAGGTCGATCAGTTTGAGGCCGACGTGCGCGACTTTCTCGGTGTGAAGCACGCCATCGCTGTTTCGTCGGGCACCGATGCGCTGGTCCTTGCCTTGATGGCGCTCGATCTTCAACCCGGCGACGAAGTGATTTGCCCGGCCTTCACATTCTTCGCCACAGGCGGCAGCGTGGCTCGCCTTGGGGCCGTGCCGGTGTTTGTCGATGTCGATCCCGTGAGCTTCAATGTGAACGTCGATCACATTCGCGCCAAGATCACGCCACGGACCAAGGCCATCATGCCGGTGCATTTGTTTGGTCAAAGCGCCGATATGGACGCCATCCTCGCCCTGGCCAAGGAGCATGGGTTGCGTGTGATCGAAGATGCAGCGCAGTCCTTCGGCGCCTGCACTCGCAGACGCCAGACCGGCACACTCGGTGACTTCGGAGCCTACAGCTTCTTCCCCTCCAAGAACCTCGGTGGCCTGGGCGATGCAGGTTTGCTCGTAACCAATGACGACAAGCTCGGCGACTACGCCCGCATTCTGCGCGTGCATGGCATGGCACCGAAGTATTATCATCACTACGTGGGAGCCAACTTCCGCATCGATGCCCTACAGTCCGCATTCCTCGCTGTGAAGCTGCTCCATTACGCGAGCTACACCGCACGCCGGCAGGCAAACGCCACCTTTTACCTGGAAGCCCTCGCTGGCATCCCTGGTATCGTATTGCCCTCAGCGAGTGAAGGGAACGACCATATCTGGAACCAATTCACCCTCCGCGTGCTGAACGGTCGCCGCGATGCTCTCAAGGACCATCTGCTCGCCAGCAAGATCGGCTGCGAAGTTTATTACCCGGTCACCCTCGATCAGCAGAAGTGTTTCGCACACCTCCCACCCGCATCGCTCAGTGGCTGCGAGGTGTCGCACCAACTCGCGGGCGAAGTGCTCAGCATCCCGGTTTATCCTGAACTCTCGTCCGCTCAGCGCGATGAGGTCGTAGCGGCTCTGCGGGCATTTCACTGACGTCTCCCTGCCCATGATTGACGACCCGCCGAAAGAGACGCCGATCACTCATCGGCAATGGGCGTGGTCTGAATCTCAACGTGGTAAAGTGGACGCCAGGACTTTCCTTTGTCGGTCGAAAGGAAAGATTGCCCTGAGTTGATAGGCAGCCGGATCAAAAAACCGCGCTTTGCATCCTTGAGGAAGTAATACTCGGCATCGGTTTTTTCCTCTTCAAAAGAATGGGCACCGGCTCCATTGGCGGTGCTCTCAGTCCAGACAAAAGTGTTGTTCCCTTTACGCCGCTCAAACACGCCGCCGTTGTAGTGATAACGTGCGACAATCTTCCCCCGCTCAGCAACAGGTTTGCCATTCTTGTGATAGAAGAACGGACTTTTCATCAGCAGTTTTTTGTCCTCGGCGGTCAGGTAAGCTTTGTCAGGATACTTGCCATAGATGCCCGTCCACATAAGTGCATTGGCATGCTTCTTTGTGTCTGACGGGTGAGGCAGACCAAAAGCATGTCCAAGCTCATGTCCAAGACCCGCGATCCAGCGAGTTTTGTCTTTCTGAGTTGGGTGCCGTCCGACCAAACCAAGAAGATCGTCTTCTGGCAAACAAGCGACACCATTGCCACCACGCCCTTTGTTTCCAGGTCCATCGGAATAAATCACCCAGACGAACTTTGGATCGTTGAGCCCTGCCCCGCATAGCCGTCTGGCTTCTTCGAGAGTATTGTTAAAACCCCAATCATCTTTGTTCAGGCCATTGCGGTTGCTGTAAAACCAACCAGCCGGACGATCACTTTTGACCACTTCAACGACCGGCGAGTAGAGACGAAATGATGGGCCTCCCAACTGTTTTCCATACCAAGCCTGGAGGTCCACAATAGCGCGCTCAATAGCGGACACATAACGTGGATTCACCTCACGATCACCGGATACCAGGTAAATCATTCTCACGCAGCGCAACGACGATGGTTCCAATTGCGTGCCCATGACATTGCCGAACAATCCGAAAAGTCCGAGCAGCGCACCGACGAAGCATCTTGAAAGTGTTGTCATGGTGTAAAAAGTTGCGGTTTGGGGCATGTGGAGAGGGTTGCTATGCCCCGGCTTCCCTATGCATTTTCAGGTTCGGCAGGCGATGATTGTGCAGGCGGTTCTTCAATTTGGGCCAGCTTGTATTCCAGCTCACAGATCTTGTATTCAGCCTCGCGCAGACGTTTGCGCGTGCCGGCGTCACCTTGAGAAAGCTGCGCCTCGAGTTCGGCGATCTTCTTCTCGGCTTGCAGCGCACGCTGGCGTGCTTGATCGATTTCCTCGGCGGCAGTAACGGCAGCTGCTGCTTCCGAAGTGTTACCGGAGCTGTTGACCAGAGCCATGATTTCCTTTTGCAGCATGGCTGACTTTTGATCTGCGGCAGCCAGCTTGCGTTGGAGTTCAGAAAGGCGTGTGGAGGACTCCTTCTCCAGCTCAGCTTGAGCGACACGAGTCTTCTCCAGTTCGGCATTAATCACATCGGCCATGCTTTGGCCACTGGCCGCCATCTTTTCATGATCGGCGAGCTGGGCACGCAGAGCAGCCTCGCGTTCATTGGCCGCCTTGCGCTCATCGGTAAAGGAGTTGCGCGCGGTGCTGAGTTCCTGGGCGAGCTGTTTGGCCAGGTCTTGCTTGGCCTCCAGCGCCTCCTGCATGGCTGCGATCCGACCTTTCTCAGCGTCCAGGGCAGCTTCCAGATCCGATACCCGACTTTTGCTCAACGTGAGCTGACCATCGGTGTCGCGTTGGGCCTGCTGCGCTGTCCTCAGGTCAAGATCTAGCTCTGCGATCTTTGACATCGCCTGTGCTGACTCGCGCGCCAGCCGCTCTTGCAGTTCGGCCAGCTTGCGCTCGAGATCGGCCTGCCGTGCTGCAGCTTCGTCAATGAGCCGCTGCATGGACTCTTGTTTCTCACTGGCGACTTGGGATTCCTCCTGGCGCTTCACTTCAGCTTGAAGCCGGAGAGCGCGCTCCTGCTCGATCACAGGCTGCATTTTGCGTTGTCTGGCCCAATCGGCCACACCCCAAAAAACCACACCCGTGATCATGATGATGAGCGTGAGCTGCAGGATGGTGATCGTGATAGATGAGCTGTCCATAAGTCCCTCGACGACGGCTGGCAATCAAACGCGGCGCTGAACGGAATGTCCAGCCGTGATTTCAAACGTTGGCCCGCCGCTGCTTTCTTCGTTCGTTCCACCATGCCGCCGCCAGCGATGCTGAGAGCAGCAGCACAAAAATAACCAAGACCATGCCGGCGGACTGGGTGCGTCCCACCAGGTGCTCCAGCGATTGCCCGCGCCAAAGCGGCACTGCGTGGATGAGCATCAGATGCACCACGTAAAGCCAGAGCGATTCGCGACCCGCGAGCATCAGCCAGCGCGGCATCCTCGCGATGTGCGGATTCAGTTTGGCCGCCACGGTGGCAATCATAACCACCCAGCCCAGACGCTCGAAAAAGAATCCCACCGTTCCCGTCTCGCCAGGAATCCACGGCACACCAAAGGCGACCACCGCCGCCAGCAGAGCCACCCGCCAGCCCGGCACTCCTACATGCCCCATCACGAATCCTGCGGCGGCAAAGCCGAACCACGGAAACATCGGAAACAGCGATCCCGTCTTCCGCGACAGAAGTGCATCCACAGGGATGATCCCCGTCCGCAAGCCCGCCGCCTGATCGGTGAGCCCCACGAAGGCGAACCCCACCATCGCCACCACCAGCCAGGCCTTCGCCTTGTTCGCCCCCATCAGTTGTTCGATGCCCAGCAGCAGAAGGCACGAGAGCGCTAGGCAATTGAGCACATCGCATTGGAAAAGGGTGGCCCAGGCTGCGGTATCCATCTGCACATTCATCACGGCTGCCCAGGGCATGTGCATGAGGCAGCCCACCAGCCAGATCATCGCCAGTCGCCGCACCGTGGGCCACGCCGGTTTGGGCGGCCCGGGCTTCTCGGCTGACATGCCCCGCATCAATCCCGCCACCCAGAAAAAGATCGGTGCCACGAGCCCGTGGTAGAATCCCATCTCCCGATACATGGATGTCTCCTGCAATCCCGCCGCCAGAAACGTATTGAAGGAATGCGTCCAGACCATGCCCACCACTGCCACACCTCGGAGAAGATCGATCCACTCATGACGTTGTCGCCGCTCAGCCATGCTGCATCCTTCGTCCGCGAATGCTCAGATGCAAGCAAACCGGCACCTGGACAAAAAGACTTTGCAACCATCCCACCCGCTCCCAGATTCAAAGCCCCTATGATTCGTGCTGCCCTCCCCGCCCTCTGCTTGTCCATCGCCGGTCTGGCGCTTGTCACGCTTCTGAGTTCATGCTCGACGACTGGTTCGTCAGGTTCGTCATCAGCCTACGCTTCGAATGGACCGATCGACGGTGGCTACAATCCCTACCCTCACGATCCAGGCGGCATCCCTTCGGGCGGCGGCTCCTTGTTGTCCTCCAATTCGCATCCCCAGTATGCAGAGGCCCCGCCTCCTCCACCTCCTGGCTACGAGCAGCCCACCACGTCTTCGTCATCCTCAAGCAAGCCGAAAACCACCTCGTCCCGCACGACGAGCAAGCCGAAGACTACCGTCGCGAGCAGTTCCTCCAGCAAGCCGCGCACGACCACGACTTCGAAGTCCACCGCCTCCACCAGTAAGTCCAAGCCGAAGACCACAACCACCAAGAAAAGCAGTGGCGGCGGTGTTCATACGGTCGTCTCAGGCGACACCCTCTGGGCCCTGGCCCGTAGAAACGGCACCACGGTGGACAAGATCAAGGCCGCCAACGGCATCTCGAGCGACAAGCTGAAGCTCGGGCAGAAGTTGAAGATGCCATGATCGTGACGAATGGGAGAATTCTAAATTTTAGAAACTAATTAGACTTTCCATAATGTCTGAGTTGCAAAAATTGTAGCTTTTGAGACATTGGGGAATGTCCCCCTCTCTTCAACCGGCCCGTCCTCCACTCCCTTTGGGGACGCGTGTGGCTCGTTTTTGCACGGGTTGCGGGATCTCCCGGATGGTGAGTCGATGGCGTCCGGCAGAGGCTTGCGTGCTCACTTTCCACGGCTTGCGTGCCGACGAATCTCTGGTCCCTGATATGCTGGATCAGGAGCAGCACATCCCAGCCTCCGTGTTTGAGGAGGTCTGCGAGCACCTCGCCAAGCACTACCAAGTCGTCCACGCCCGAGAAGTCGCCGCCGCTCAGGCTGGTGGCCCGAAGCTCCCCTCCCGTGCCGTCGCCATCACCTTCGACGACGGCTACGAGTCCAACTACGCCCTCGCCTTCCCCGTGCTGAAGCGCCTGGGCCTCCCAGCCACCATCTTCCTCACCACGGGCTACCTTGATCGCAGCGTCCTGCCTTGGTTCGTGCGCCTGGAGATGGCGCTTTCGCGAACATCGCAATCGATTCTCCAAGTCGAAGACTTCACAGCGTCACTCAGCACCGCATCCGAGCGTCGCGAAGCCTACCTCGCCCTCTGCGGACGTCTGAAAAGTCGCACCCAGGCCGAGGCAGACGATCTCCTCGCGGCCATCGAAGACGCCTTGCAGGTCCACCTTCAACCCGGCGATAATCTGCCCGCGCCGCTGCGCCCGATGACGTGGGACATGGCGCGTGAGATGCACGCCAGCGGCCTGATCACGCTCGGAGGACACACGCACACCCATCCGATCCTCGGCCGCTGCACACCCGAGCGCTCCGAGCATGAGATTCGCACCTGCCATGCTCGCATCCGCGACGAAATCGGCACACCGCCCTCGCTCTTCGCATACCCGAATGGGGGCCCTGGCGACTTCGATCAGGACACCCAGGCCATGCTCGCGAGCACCGGGTTCAGCGGCTCATTCACGATGCACGCCGGCTTCATCCACCCACATCATGAAGTGCTCGCCTTGCCTCGTTACGGCAATCCCTCCGAACCCTGGGAAGTGGAAGCCATGGCCTCGGGCCTCATGGAGCGCCTGCGGCAGTTCCGTCGCGGCCTCGGCTTGCGCTGGAAAAAGGAGGTGGCCGCATGACCGCCGTGTCCGCCATGCCCGTGCCCGAGGTTCGCGATGCCGCTCCCGCGCGAGCACGCAAGGTGCTGCACTTCATCCCAACGGTAGCGGGTGGAGGTGCCGAAAACTTTTTGCTCAACCTCATGACTCAGGTGCGTGGTTCGCGCTGGCAGCATGTGGTTCTCGCCGCCTGCGTGCATCCTCACGAGGCACGCGCCGAGCAGCTACGCGCCCTCGGCTGCCGGGTCATTGATCTCAACGAGCCTGCACTCATGAGGGCAAGCCTCTGGAAGGCCGTGCGCCGCACCATCGCCACCGAGGCACCCGATGTGCTGCAAACCTGGATGCATCATGCCGACCTCATCGGTGCCACGGCCGCTTGGTGCGCAGGCGTTCGCAACATCGTCTGGGGCCTGCGCGCCACCGAGGTGCATCGCAATCCTGGGGACAGCGACCTCAAGACCACGCTCTTCCATCAGGCTCTGCGCTGGGGCTCGAAGGTGCTGCCGTCCAAGATCATCGCGAACTCCACGGCAGCCATCGACGTTCACTGCGGCATGGGCTTCCCACGCTCGAAGATGGTGTGGATTCCCAATGGGGTAAATGCCACGCGTTTCGTGCCCGATCCTGTGGCTCGTGAGCAAACTCGCGCCTCGCTCGGCCTTGATCCACAAACGCCGGTAGTCGGCTTCGTCGGTCGCTTTCATCCGGTCAAGGACATCGCCTGCTTCTTCCGTGCAGCGGCTCAGGTTCAGGCCGCCCGACCCGATGTCCATTTTGTGCTAGTCGGAGGCACTCGCGAAGAACTCTACCCCGAAGCCCGCGAGGCCTTCGAGCAACTCCGCGCCCCCTCCGTTGTCCGCTTTGTCCCGTTCGGCTCAGCCACCGAGAAGTTCTATCCTGCCTTCGATGTCTTCACGTTGTGCTCGAAGTCCGAAGCCTTCCCCAATGTCGTGCTCGAAGCGATGGCCTGCGGCATTCCCAGCGTCACCACCGATGCCGGCGACTGCACGGCCATGCTGCGCGACCTCGGCAAAGTGGTGCCCGTGGGCGCTGCCAAGCCTTTGGCCCAGGGCTGGCTGGAGATGCTTTCGCTTGGCTCTGACCAACGCATTGCCCTCGCAGCGAAGTGCCGTTCTCGAGCCGTGAACGACTACAGCATGGAGCGCGCCGCCCACCACTTCGAGGAGGTCTATGACAGCCTGACGCGCTGATCCTTTCGCCATGCCATCCATCACACCCATCGCACTGACCTTGTGCAGCCTCGCCCTCACGGTGACGGCAGCGCCCGAGCTGTGGATGACGCACGCGATGGATCGCGTGTTTCGCGGCACCACTCCCAGCGCCTGGGATGCCAAGCTCCAGGCAGGCCGTGGCGAGTGGGAGGCCTTGCAGATCATCGTCACCGGATCACCCGAAGAAGTCCGCGAGGCAGTGCTCTCCGCCGGATGTCTCAGGGGACCCAACGACACGCTCATCCCCGCTCCGGTGCTGCTGCGCGAGCACTACGTGGCCATCACGCAGACCTCCGAATCTTCATCCATGGCGGGCGGGATGTATCCTGATGCGCTCGTGCCACAGACCTTCCCCACGCAGGCACTGCCCACGCTGGAACGAGTGAGCCAGCCATTCTGGGTGGATGTGTATGTGCCGCCCGATGCGAAGCCTGGGGACTACTCGGGCACGCTGACGATCACTCTGCCGGACGGGCAAAAACTCACGCGCGATTACTCGCTGCATGTGTGGGACTTCCAGATGCCTCGCCTGCCCACGCTGAAGTCCTCCATCTTCGTCACCTGGCGTCGCCTGGCGAAGATTCATGGCTTTGACGACAGCGGCTCCACGGCTCCGCCGCCGCTTCAGAAGATCCTCAATGATTACTACGATATGCTCGTGGATCACCGGCTCAGCCCGCATGAAGTCTGGGCCACGTATCCCGACGGCACTGATCCTCTGAGTGAGGAGAGTTTCGCCCACATGGAGCACGCACTGCGCGAGCATCTGCTGCATCGGCAAGCCGGGACCATCGGCCTGCCCTTGTGGCTCACCTGGCCCGTCGGTGATCCGTTGGGCAAGGACCGCAAGGCAGCGCTCGCGTATGCAGCACGCTGGTTCCAGATCTGCCAGAAGCTCGGCTGCGCTGACCGGCTCTACAAGATCTTCGGCGAACTCGATGAGCCCAATTCCGCCGCGAAGTATGCCGAGGTGCGCGAATGGGGTCAGTTCTTCAAGGAACTCCGCGAGCGCCACAACGCGAACATCCCGCTGCTCATCACCGAACAACCTTGGCCAGACAACAAAGACTGGGGAACGCTCGATGGCAGTGTCAACATTTGGACCGCGCATGTCAGCGATGTGTGGCGGGACCTCGAAGCCCCCAATGCCCCACGTCACATCGCTAAACGTCTCGCCGCTGGTGAGGAGGTCTGGACCTACACCGCGCTCGTGCAGACGCCGGCGGAGTGGCGCGCTGCTCATGGCAATCCGAAGCGCCTCGCAACGGGTCAACCTCCCGTGTGGCTGACCGACTTCCCAGCGATGAACTACCGCATCCTTGGCTGGCTGGCACCGCAGCATGGCATCACCGGATTGACCTACTGGGACACCTCGTTCTGGAAAGGCGACGACTTCGATCCCTGGGCCAACAATGGCACCTACCCGCATGACAACGATGAGGTTTACAATGGTGACGGCTTCCTCCTCTACCCCGCACGTCAGGAACGCCACGGACGTGAAGGCCCGGTCGCCTCGATCCGCCTGAAGTGGATTCGCGAGAGCATGGATGACCACGACTACATCGCGCTGATGGCCAAGCATGGGTTCAAGAAGACCGCCCTCGACACGGCACAAACATTTGCCCGCGGCTTCGGCGACTGGGATGACCGGCCCGAGGCTCTTTATCAGGCCCGCGAAGAGATCGGGAACAGCCTCGAAAAGCTCGCCTCCAAACACCTCTCCACCAACCCATGACCACCGTTCTCACAACGCGTTCGCCAGTGATCTGCCCCGACCTGACCAAGGCCGCCGCCAGTCGCCTGGAGCCGCGCCTTGTCACCACAGAGGCCGGTCTGCGCGCCCTGCAGCCGCACTGGGATTCGCTGCTGGAGCAGAGCGCCACGCGCACGCCATTCATGACGTGGGACTGGATCAGCCTCTGGTGGGAGCAGCATCGTGGATCGTGCCAGCTCTGCACCGCTGTGATCGACGATCCCGTCACGGGCAAGCCGCTGGCCATCGCCCCGCTCATGATTGGCCGACCACGCCAGGGATTTCGCCGCAGCCTGCGTCACCTCAGTTTCATTGGTGGCATCGGCGAGGATGCCTCCCAGGGCATGGATTTCCTGGTGCCGGAGGGATTGGAAGAAAAGCTCACTCCGCGCCTCTGCCGTGTCTTCCATCGCGCAGTGCTGCGCTGGGATGCCATCGACCTTCCCGCCGTTCACGCCGAATCGCCAAACCTCCCACACTTCCGCACCGCCTTGAGTCGTTTCGCTCAGAGTGGGGAACGCACACCGCCACAGGAATCACTGCTCATGTCCCTGCCCGGCACCTGGGATGAGCCCATGAAAACCTGGAAGGCCAAGCGCCGCGCCATGTTCCGTGCGAGTTGGCGCAAGGTGATGGACGAGCACCAGGGACGAACTCTGCAAGGCGGCATCGATCTGCCCGCAGGCGCTGCATTTGACGAACTCTGGCGTCTGCACTCGCTGCGCTTCGAAGGACGCCACAGCATGTTCCTCAATCCTAGGATGCGCGCTCTCCACCAGTCGCTGGTGCAGCGCTGGGCTCCTTCAGGACGAGCCATGCTGCCCGTGATCGAAGCCCAGGGCCAAATCGTCGCCGCCCGCTATGGCTTCGCCTTTGACGGCAAGTTCTGGAGCTATCAGACCGGCTTTGATCCCTCGTTCTCCAAGTATTCCGTGGGCACGCTCTCGCTGGGCTGGGCTGCTCAATGCGCCGTCCAGCGCGGCCTCACGGAGATCGACCACATGCCCGGTGATGCCCGCTACAAGACCGAATGGTCCACGCATCGTCGAATCGTCCACAACCTGGAGGCCTTCAATCGCCTCAGCCTCACGGCCACTTTCTTCCGATTGCTGCGCGCCTTCAGCCGCAATCGCACCCCTGCCACCGCTGCCCCCTCTTCGGAGGACGCCGAATGAAACCCTCTGTGCCCAACCTCGAAATCATCCGCGACGAAGCCGCCTTCCTCGCGCTCGAACCCCACTGGGAGCGCCTCCATGAGGCCTCTGCGGTGCATACACCCTTCCGCACCTGGGACTGGAGCCGCCTCTGGTGGAAGCACTACCGTGATCGCTGCCAGCTCCGCATTGGTGTGCTGCGCGATGCCACTGGCATACCACAGGCCATCGCACCCTTCGTGCTCGGTCGCGAAGAATCGTCTGCACGCCATCACCTGCGCTACCTCTCGCTTCTGGGCGGCCTGGGCGAAGTCGTGTCCGAGGGGCTCGATTTCTTCGTTCCCGCCGGTCAGGAAGCCGCTTTGATTCCAGCCTTCGCTCCGCTGCTCAAGCAGACTCGCTCCGAGTGGGATCTGGTAGATCTGCCGATGCTTCAGGAAGACTCGCCGAGCATTCCGCACCTTAGGAAGTTGATTGGCACCACCGGACGCACTGGTGAACGCTCCGTGCCCCAGGAAGACTTCATCCTCGCCCTGCCTTCGACGTGGGATGAATTGCTCGGCTCGCTCTCTGGCAACCGCCGCAGCGACTACCGCTCCAAGTGGAAAAAACTCGTCTCCCGTCATGCAGGTCGTGGCCTCATCGTCAGCAGTGAGCAGCCATTGGCTGAAGCCTTCGATGAACTCGTGCGCCTTCACCGCATGAGATTCACCGAGGAGGAAAGCAGCTTCCTCTCGCCCACAGCCCTCGCCTTTCACCGTGATCTGTCCGCCCTCTGGCTGCCCGCAGGCAAGCTCATGATCACCATGCTGGAAGCCGATGGCCGTCCCGCATCCGTCCGCTATGGACTGATTTTTGGAGGTCGCTACTGGGACTACCAATCCGGCTACGACTCCCAATACGGAGCCCTCTCCCTGGGCAATCTGAACGTCGGCTGGACCGCCCAGTGCGCCATGGAACGCGGCCTCACTGAATACGATCACCTCGCCGGTGACCTGCCCTACAAGCGCGTGTGGTCCACCCGCAGCCGCCGCCTGCTCCACCTTGAATCCTTCAACAGC
The DNA here is from genome assembly GCA_963204975.1 of Verrucomicrobiota bacterium. Lineage (GTDB taxonomy): Bacteria > Verrucomicrobiota > Verrucomicrobiia > Verrucomicrobiales > Verrucomicrobiaceae > JAEUHN01. Next base: position 11,252 of record CAUJJC010000275.1, read on the forward strand.
CGCAGCCCCCGCTCGCTCGTCTTTCGCCTCGCACGCAAAGCCAAGCGCCTCGTCGCACGCCGCCAGGAACTGAAGGCCGCCACCCAACTCATTACCCCTGCATGAAAATCGTCGTCCTCACCGCTGATGCGAACACGCTCGTCTATCATCGTGGCGATCTGATCCGCGACCTTGCACACGCTGGTTGCGAAGTGGTCACCAGCGCCGCCGAGGACTACCCGCATGTGCGCCAATTCGTCGAGAGCTTCGGGGCACGCCATCGTGCCATCCGCATGGTGCGCAGTCGCGTGAACTTGCTCAGCGACATCGACACCTTCATCGACATGTGGCGGCTCTTCCGTAGCGAGCGCCCGGACGCGCTCTTCGCCTACACGATCAAGTCCGTCGTCTATGGCTGCGTCGTCGCCGCCCTCGCCGGAGTGCCGCGCATTTACGCCCTGCTGCCCGGCCTCGGCTTCACCTTCGTCAAGCCGGAGACCTTCAAGCAAAAGGTCGTCAGCGCCATCTCCGTGTGGCTGCATCGCTTCGCGCTCAAGCGCGCCGACGTGATCTTCATGCAGAACGAAGACGATCATCGACTGCTGACGGAACTGAAGATCCTCCCACCCAAAGTGCCCGCCTTCGTCACCGCAGGCTCGGGGGTAAACGTCGATGAATTTCCCTTCGTTCCGCTCGAAAACGATCCCGCCATTGCCGAAGGCAAAGTGCGCTTCACCCTCGTCAGCCGCCTGCTCATCAGCAAGGGTGTGGTCGTCTTCGCCGAGGCAGCGCGCCGCATCCGGCAAAAGTATCCCCAGGCCGAGTTCCATCTCATTGGCCCCTTCGATCCCAACCCCAACCGCGTCTCCGAAGAGCAGGTGCAAGGCTGGGTCGCGGAAGGCATCCTCACCCATCACGGCATGATCCGCGATGTGGCCGCCGCTCTCCGTGACAAGCATGTCTTCTGCCTGCCCACCTGGTATCGCGAGGGCGTGCCGCACGCCACGCTGGAAGCCCTCTCAATGGGTAAACCCGTCATCACCACCGACAGCGTTGGCGCACGGGAGTGTGTTCGGCTCACCTCCGAAGGCGAAGCCCAGCGAGCAGCAAATGCACCACTGCGCGAGGGCAGCAATGGCTTCCTGGTGGAGCCTCGCAACGTCGATGCCGTCGTCCGCGCCATGGAGTTCTACTTGCAGCATCCAGACCAGATTGCTCCGCACGGACGCGCCAGCCGCGAACTGGCCGAGGAGGTCTTCGATGTGAAGATCGTCAATGCGCTCATCCTTCGCGAGATGGGACTCACTCAAAAGTCCTCTCACGCTCAACCATCTACCAGCCGCGTCGTCGTCCCCGCATGACCACCGTCCAGCCTCCACCCGCCATGCATTGGGAAAATTCCATCGTCCCCGCCGCTCCCCCATCGGGAGCCCTCGTGCCTATCGAAGCTCAGCGATCCACGATGCCCTTGCAGCCCTACGTCCCGCCGCAGCAGCACTACTATATGCCGCCGCCGATGATGCACATGCCTCATCCGGTGCCTCCACCTCCTCCTGCACAGCCCGAGACCATCGTCAGCGTCGCCGACATCATTGGCTACCTCACTACCTACTGGAAGCGCGGCATCGCCATCGCCATCCCCCTCGCGGCCCTCACCTTCTACTTCCTTGGCTTCGGCAAGAAAGTCTATGAAGCCGAGGCCATGCTCCAGGTTTCCATCCAGGAAAACGCCCTGCTCAAAATGGACAAAAATCAGGGCGGCGGCCTTTCGGAACTCAGCGCCGTGCAGATCATCAACAATCACCGCACCGGCCTCAAGACGCGCCGTTACATCGACTATCTCTACCAGCGCTTCCCCGCCGAGCAGCGCAGCGCCTACCTCGAAGGCATGGGTGCGCTTGGCTTGCGCGGGCGCATTTTCATCGCGCTTGGATTAAAATCTCCACCGCGCGCTCTGCCACCTGAGGACATCTTCGCCGACAAGCTCGAAGACCACGTCCGCATTGAGCCCGTCAAGGAATCCCACGTCCTCCGCATCATCGTCACCGATGGCGATCCCCACATGGCCGCAGACCTCGCCAATCGCTACGCGCAGGATTACATCGAATACGTGGCTAATGACAGCGTGCAGGACGCCAGGGCCGCCTTTGAGCAGCTCACGCTCAAAACTGCGGATGCGAAGGTCAACCTCGACAAAGCGGAGGCCGCTCTTGCGGAGTTCAATCAAAAGGCCGACCTCCTCAAAGGCGGCGACACGAATGATCTCTCCACCATGCGCGCCGAGAATCTCGAACGCGCACGCGCCGAGGTGGAAGTCTCCCTGCTCCGCGCCCAGGAGCGTCTGCGCCAGCTTCAAGCTGCCAAGGCCAGCGGGCAGGACCTCGCAGGCATTCGATCATCGTCAGCGACGGGTGCAGCCGACCAGGGCAACGAGACCCAGCGCAAGCTGATCGAAGCCAAGTCCAAGCGTGACAGCTTGTTGGAGTTCTGCGGTCCCCGTCACCCCAAGCTGATGCAGGCCACCCGCGAGATTGATCGTCTCGAAACCGACATCATGCAGTCCGCCGAAGGCGATGAGCAGCGCCTGCGCAGCGAACTTGATCGCCTCACCGAAGCCATGTCAGGAGCCCGTGGCGAGGCCTTCGACAAGAGCGCCAACCGCATCCGCCAGAAGCAGCTGCGTGACGAAGTGGAAGGCCTCCGCGCCTTGCACACGGAACTCAGCCAGCATCAGGATCGTGCCCGCCTACTGAGCGAACTGCGCAGCAATGGCAACCTGAGCGTGAAGGATGTGGCCATCGCACCCGAAGCACCTATCTCACCCAAAAAATCACTCGCACTCGTCGCCGCCATGATGGTCTTCGGGCTCGCCAGCCTGGGAGTTCCCGTGAGCACCGGCTTGGCCAAAGATCACCTCCTTCCCCACCTCACCAAGGCCGCCGCCACCGCGAGGAACAAGGCCGAGACAGCTCCGTCCCCAGCCGCACCTCCAGCTCCACCGGCCCAGCCTTCGCCGCCTCCGCAGAACTACGCTCCGCCACCTCAGCCCATGTATGCGACACCGCCACCACCGATGCTCTCGGAGCATGGCAGTCACAATGCCCAGGTGCTGGCCTCCATCCCTGAACTCATGGCCGGCGAGGGACCCATCCAGTTAAGCGAACTGCTTCATCCCAGCCCGATCAGCGGCGGCAATGCGATTTCACAAATCACCAGCGTGCTGGAGCAGCAGCGTCTTCAGCGTCGCTGCACGGGCGTCATCCTGATCACCAGCGCTTACACGGGTGAAGGCAAGAGCCTGCTGGCCTCCGCCTTGTCCGCAGCCCTCTGCACGCTCGGCCGCAGTGTCTTCCTCATGGAGTGCAATCCCGCCGCTCCGAGCATCCAAAACTGGTTCCCCCAAGCCGGTGCCTACAGCTCCTGGTCGCACGACCTCGAGACGCTGCGCTACGGTCACTCCAATCTGTTCCTGCTGCCCGCGCACGATCTGCCCTCGTATGAGATGACCGATCTCCTCGACGGCTACCGCGCCTGGATTGGCCGTGCGCAGTCCATGCAGCTCGACTGGATCATCCTCGACTCGGCCTCGCTCCTGCGCGGCTTCGCCGATGTGGCTCAATTGACCCCGATGGCCACGGACATCTTGTTTGTTCACGACGCCACGATCAGCAACGCGGAACAAGTCAAAGCCGCGCTCAACCTCCTGCGTCCCCTCGCCCAACAAGGCCAGATGCGCGGCATGGTGCTGAACCGCGTGGAGTCAAATTAGCGCTCACTCACCCTTCATCGCTGGCCCCACTCGTTTCCAGAAGTTTTCCAGGTAGCGCTTCCGCACAGCGGGAGCCTCCTGGATGTGATCGCCATCGGCATACATGTCGAGGGTGAGCGTGTCATCATGGGCCTCATCGGTGAGCACGCAGCCCTCTTTCTCGAGGTAAGCACGAAGCTCTGCCATATAGGTCTCCACCTCTGGCGGATCGGCTTGCGGAGCGCCATTCGGATGAGGGCGCTGCTTCACGCGATGGAAGTGCATCTTCCATCCCTCTGCACGACCAAGGGCGATCATGTGAGGCAGGAACGATGCATCGGGCGAGGGATCAAACTTCTTCGAAGACTGATTGTAGTAAGTGCCGATGTCATCCACTTCATCGGCTGCTGGATCGCCATGGTTTGAGGGAGCCAGATCAGATGCGAGGTCATGACGGAGATGCGCCATGCCAAAGCGATCATTCATTTCATCACGCCGCTCGCCATTGTTCATTCGCGTGCCGATGCGCGTGGCTCGCAAGGCGCGATTCTGCCAGGATTGCCGTGTGTTGAGATTCAGGAATCTCGCGGGAAAGAGCCAGTCCATCCGATCACGGACCGAGCCCACCACACCGTCCTCACCTCCGGTGCGGGTGCCGAGCACTTGCAGCCACTCGGGCTGCTGCGGTCCCTCCATGATGAGAATGGACTCGCGCTGCATTTGATTGCGAATGCGGAAGTCAGGCCAACTCAGGTCCATGTTTCGGAAGAACACCGAGACCCACTTGGGCTTCGCCTCGGAGGCAGCCACCACCTGCTTCAAGATGAGAAACCACACGGCTGACTGCGAGGCCGGCAGATACACTCGCCGCGCCTTGATCCCTGTGAACTCAGACATCTGCTCCTGATCAAGGCGGGAATTCAGCATCGAATTGCCCACCAGCACCCACTCGGGTTGATCCTTGGACAAGCGTTTCCGCTCGGCAGGCGGATGAATGCCGGCTTCCCGATTCAGCCACTCATGCGATGGCACGTTGTGGGTCCGGCAGAGGATCGCGCAAAACAAAATGGCCACCGCCATCACGGTCAGCAACTGCAGTGAGGCGATGAGGCGAGAGGAAGTCATGCTGAATAGATGGGCCGATCCATTCATTGCCCGTCAAGTGCCGGACAGTGATGACTGCCACTTGATTGTCAAACGTTCCACCTCCGTGCCGCAATCAAAGGGACAAGCTGCGCAGCATCCGGGCAATCTCAGAATCGCCAGACGATGCCTGTGTGAACAGCCACATCGGAGGCCTCGGGTGTGATGCCAATGCCAACTCCTACCTTCAAGGCAAGCCAGTCAACAGGCGACCAGTGAGCCGCCACCAACGCCTGATGCTCCAGCGACGCATCGAAGTCACCCACGGCCTCCACGCTCATGGCGAAATCATGATGAAACGCGTGCCTTAGCCCGACGCCATAACCCCAGGCTCCCTTGCCATGCTCGGGCGTGAAGTTGATGAGGTTCGCGACGATCTTGTCGTGCTTGCCGAGATCGGCCTCAATGATCAGGCGCGAATGCAAGCCGCTCTGGCCATGCCGGTGAATGCCCTCATGAATATGAACGGGCTCAGCAATGGGAATGATCACCGGTTCCACCACCACTTGCTGTGCCTCATCGTCTTGTCTCGGTGCCGGGGCCGCTGCTGCTGGCGCAGCCACAGGATGATCATGCGTGCCCGTGGTAGGAGCGTCCGGCCCGCCGCCGCCCGTGGTGCCGCCCGTGTGACGCGAGCGACTGGCACTAGGGGCTGATTTTCCTTTGGTTGAGGAGCTTGTTGAAGAAGCAATCGCTGCCGCGGCTGGCGTTGTCACCGCCTTGGTGGAAGTCTTGCGGCTGGTGGTGCGTGTCTTTGTCTTTGAGGGACGCGTAGCGCTATGAGTTTCCTCCTCGGAAGCAAACTCGTAGCCCGTCCACAGGGCCACCCGCACACCCTTGATTTCGACAGGCAAAAGATTGATCACCACGTAAGGCGTTGTGGAAGAGTAGGCCCAGCCATCGCCCATGTCTGCGAAGTGAGCCATCCCCCCCACAGCCAGCCCCGGCAGCACGCCGAGGTGCAGGCCCGGTTCCGTAGCATACTCATCGAGTGCCCGCTCACGAGTCCACTCCGAGTTATTGAAGAACGATCCACTCAGTGGCTGCGGAAAAGTCGCGTCTTGAAGCAACAAAAAGTCGAGCCCGTGATGAGCACGAGCAGATGTGGCTAGTGCCAGCACAATGATCGGGATCAGGAGAATGCGTGTCATGTATTGAATCAGTTTGAAAGCGAGGCACGGAGATGAATCCGCGCCTCGCCGAATTGAAAAGATGTTACGGAGCCGGTGTCTGCGCCTCCAGCAGCACGCTGCCGCTGAGTTTCTTCGAGGTCAGGATCGTGGTCTTCGGAGGACCAACGACAGGCATCTCAGGCAGCAGGAAGCAGCCGTAGCCCTTCGTCGTCGTTCCATCGTTCACGATCATGCCATTGAAAGTCACCAGACGATCCAGGGACTTGTTGGGCGTCACCGATGTGTCCGTGTCAGTCAGCTTAAAGGTGCCAGTGAAGGAACCCGTGGCGCCCACCGCGAAGACCGTGCCCGCTCCAGGCGTGATCTTCAGCGTCGCTTTGCCAGGATTGAAGTTCGGATCAATGGTCGCGATCTTGGGCGATCCCGCCGTGATCGTGACTTTGCTCGTGTTGAGCCGCGTCGAAGGGCTCGGTGCTCCACCTTCAGCAAAGATCAGCTTGGCATTGTTGGTGCCAGCCGTCAGCCAGGACGAGAGTGTGGTGACAGTGGCAGGAATGATATACTGACGACCGATGACGATGGGATGGATCGGACCGAAGCCATCTTTGTAAACCCGGTCCACGCCAGTGGTGGTGCCTGTCTTGAACCAATCCACCTTCGAATCATCCAGAGCGAAGCCTGCGGCACTATCGATGTGCAGCACAGCAATCACCGAACCAAGGTTCGTATACAACAGCTTGAAGATGCCAAGGTTGCCCATGTGCTCGATCGGAGCCGAGAAGGAAACTTTGGTTTCATCAGCCAGCGTGATAACACCCGTGGTGATGCCCGTGGGTGCCACGATGAATGCACCGAAGCCGTAGCCCTGGGGCTTGCCCGCCACGCTTTGGTCGCCCACGTCCAGCTTGAGAGCCAGCGTGTAATTGCCTTTGTAGGTAGCCGGAGTGGCCGAAGGCTGAAGAGCCATGAAGTCGAGACTCCAGGGACCATCCACCACGGTGCCCATGGCCTGCCTGTTAGCTGCATCAATGGCAAACGAGACCACGAGCGGTGTCTGACCGACACGCGTGATCGTTTGCGTGCCCGTCGGCTTGGCCACCAAGGTGTCGAGCAAGCCGTTGAGCGGATAGGACTTCGTTCCCAGAACCAAGGTGCCCGTGAATCCGCCGACCGCCGTGGTGGTGATCTTGATGCTGCCGCCGAGGAACTGGTTCATCGTGGAGGAACGACCGAGCACACCTGTGAAGCTGCGCACCACGCCATCGCCGAAGAGCTTGGCAACTGTGATGGTGTCCCCTTGCGCAAGGGTGCTGGTGCCCGCGCGATTGGTGGCCTTGAACGACACCGCGAAGTTCCCCACTGACAGCGCACGTCCCGTGATGGCTCCAGTCCGCGTGTTGAACGCCACACCAACTGGCAGACGTCCAATCATGAGGAATGAAGTTGGATTGTTGGTTGCGGATACTGTCGCATTGATCACCTGACCGATGCTCACATCCGGGAGCGTCACCGTGTTCATCACCGGAAGGGCAGTCACGCTGAGCACCGCTGGAGCGCTCATCACGGCCCCAGCAGCATTGCGCACTTCCACTTTGTAGGTGCCAGCATCCGCCAGCGTAACCGCATTGACAGGCGGGAAGGTGCTGGCGATTGCGCCATCGACTTTCACACCGTCCTTGAACCACTGATAGCTCAGCGAAGGACCCACAGCAGTCACCGAGAAGGTCGCCTTCTGCCCTACATTCAAGGAAAGGCTGGCAGGCTGCTTCGTGATCACTGGCGAGACAAACTGCGGAGCGCTCGTGCTGTAGCTGAAGCTGAAGCCCTGGCGCAAGGTGTTGGTCGCCGGTGCATTGCTGCCCAATGCAAAGGTGTAGAGACCAGCGGGCAGTGTCCATGAGCGGGTAATCGAGTTTTGAGTGCTGTTATCGATGTGCTCGATGTAGCCCAGATCCTCGGCCCAGCCCACACTGCCATGGTTGTTATAGGTGTGGTCCTGCATGCCATCCTGATCCCAACCGCGCCAGATGGTGAGCGAAGGGAACATGCTGCTTGTATCGGCAAGGCGGTCCGGTTCAGCCACTGATGGCCAGGGCACCGTGGCATCGCGAGCCATCGTCACATTGAGCGTGACTGTGTCTTTCAGCATGACGGCCACCCACTTTGAAGTGTGCGTCCAGCCCACGGGATCATCACCAGGACTGAACAAGGAATTGTCCTCCCAGCTCCACGCGCCGACGTGATCTTTGATCGAGCCCGAGTCTCCGGCTCCCACGATGAGCGTGTAGGTGTAAGGTGCTCCATTTCCGCTCTGAGCAATCTGGGTGACAGGAGCAACCGCTTGCGCGGACCAGTTGAAGTTGAAGCCCTGGCGCAATGGATTCGTCGCAGGTGCATTGCTGCCCAGCGCGAGCGTGTAGTCGCCCGCAGGGAGACGGAAGGTGCGCGTGATCGCGGCATCGGTGGAGTTGTCCACATGGTCGATGTAGTTGATGTCTTCCGCCCAGGCCACACGACCCTTGTTGTTGTAGCTGTGGCTGTCTGCACCGTCTTGGTCCGCACCACGAAACAATGTGAAACTGGGGAACATGCTTGTCGTGTCCGCTAAGCGGCCAGGTTCTTCCGTCGAAGGCCATGGCACCGTGGCATCGCGGTCCATCTTCACCGTGAAGAGCGCTTCTTGCAGCAGCTTCACCTGCACCCACTTCGAGGTGTGCGTCCAGCCCACAGCGGGCTGGCCAGGGCCGAACAAAGCATTGTCCTCCCAGCTCCAGGCACCGACGTGGTCTTTGAACGAACCGCTGCCGCCTGGCTGAGCGACCACGGTGTAGCCATAGCCAATGCCACCACTGGCGGGCGGGCCGACCAGGTTAGGCACGAGGTCGGCAGCGGCTGTCTGCGCGGTGGTGAAGGTGAATGAGAAGCCCTGGCGTGGCGGGCTCGTTTCCGAAGGCGAGTTACTGCCCAGCACGATCGTGTAGTTGCCCGCAGGCAGTATCCACGAGCGCGTGATGGTGGTCGCCGTCGTGTTGTCAATGTGATCGCGATAGGCGAGGTCTTCCGCCCAGATCACATTGCCACGGTTCGCGTAGGTGTGGTGATCGTGTGCTGTCGTCGGCTCATACTCGAGCGTCGTCGCCACATCTGCGGGCATGAGGTCATTGTCCCAGTTGCTCCACAACGTGAGCGAAGGAAACATGTGATCCACGGCGGCGAAGCCACCGACATTGCCCGTGCCCGTGTAAGGCACCGTTTCATCGCGGCTCATTGTCACCGTGAGCACTGTGGGTGCTTGCAAGGTGAGTGCCACCCAACGTGAGGTGTGTGTCCAGCCCTCGCCACCAGCGGGCGCGATGCCTTGATCCTCCCAGCTCCATGCACCGGTGTGGTCCTTGAAGGTGCCGGAATCATTGGCCGTGGCGTCAATGGTCCAGGCGTAGCCAATGCCGCCCACTTGCGGGTCGCCATTGGTGATGGTGGATGCCTTTGCCGTGAGGCTCGCACAGAGCAGGAGGGCGCAGGTCATCGCTCGATTCAGTCGTCGTATCATGTGTCTTTGTTTGTGGTCTTATGGTTCAACGGGTCAGTTGAAAGGGTTCAAAACTTCATCAAGGCGTCGCCTCCAGCGTGGCACTGCCGCTCAGCATTCGAGACGTGCTGATCGTGGTCTTCACCGGCAGCAATGCGGGCAGCTCGGGAAGTTGGTAGAAACCGTAGCCCTTCGTGCTCGTGCCATCGTTCACGATCATACCAGCGACGACCCCTGTGCGTGTGATCGGCTTGTTAGGCACCACCGTGGTATCGGGATCGAGCAGAATGAAGGTGCCCGTGAACGAGCCCGTGGTGCCAGCCGTGAAGATCGTGCCAGAGCCTGGCGTGAGTGTGACGGTCACAATACCCGGATTCGGTGCCATAATCTTGCCGATGACCGACATGCCTGGGACCAGCTCAATCGTGTTCAAGTTCAATCGTGTAGCGGGACTTGGAGCCGCCCCACCGAAGAAGGTCATCTTGGCGTTGTTGGGTCCAGCAGTCAGACCCATCACAATCGAGCCTGTCGCAGGTATCGCATAAGGTCCTCCACGAACCTCAAGATCAAGCGAGGGGAAGCCCGCCTTGTAGCTGCGCGTCGTGGACTTGACCGGCTGGGGCTTCTTCAGCCAGCTCAGCACCGATGCTCCCATTCGGAAGCCACCCGTAGGATTCACGTTCAGCGTGCCAAGCAGCGATCCTGTGTTGGCGTAGAGCAGCTTGAACATGCTCATCGAACCATCCGCTTCGATCGTATTCGAGAACGTCACCACGGTGGCATCGGACAACTTGAACAAGCCAGTCGCCACGCCAGTGCCCGCTACTTTGAACGCTCCAATACTGTGACCCTGAGGCTTGGCATCGTCACTTTGGTCAGCAGGCTTGAGCAGCATCGCAAAGGTATAGTGACCAGCGTAGGAACTCAGCGCTGTGGAGGGCTGGCGTGCCGTGAAGCCTGCGGTGGCAGCACCATCACTCACACTGCCACTGAGCGCACGCGTGCCCGGAGTGACGGTGAAATTGACGGTCAATGCTGGCAGTCCGGTGCGTGCAATCGTCATGCTGGCGGTCGAGTCCACCGTCAGTCCTGAAGGGCTCAGGGTGCCGCTCAGCGGATAGGACTTCAGCCCCAGGGTCAACGTGCCTGTGTAGGTGCCTGCCTGCGTCGTTGTAATCGTGACTCTTCCCCCGAGTTCATCATTGAGCACAGCACTGCGGCTCACCACGCCTTGATAGCTCCCCACTGTCCCAGCCGCGAGGCCAAAGACCTCCATCGTATCGCTCACCTGCACACTCGGGCCTGCCGCATTAGTGGCGATCACGGTCACGTTGGATGTTCCCACCGTGGTGGGGTTGCCCTTGATCAAGCCGGTCGTCGAATTGTATGTCAATCCCAGAGGTAGATTGGAAATCGTGAACGATGTCGGGTTGTTCGCAGCCGTGACCTGCTTGCTGTAGTTTTCACCGACTCGTGCATCGGCCAAGTTAAGAGGATTCACGACCGGACGCACCGGCACCTCCAGTTGCGCGACGTGACTCGTGACCTTTCCCGAGGCGTTCGAGATCACCACGGAGTATGCGCCCGTGTCAGTGCTCAGCACATTATTCATCGTCAGCGTGGCAGTGGTCGCACCGATGAGCGCGTTGCCGTTCTTCAACCACTGATAAGACAAACCCGCGCCAGTCGCAGTCACGCTCAAGGTCGCAATGGCATTCGGCGCGACGATCTTCGACACGGGATGCACTGTGATCGTTGGCGCGGCTGTCACGGTGAGTGTCGCGGTGTTGCTTGTCGCACTGCCGTTCGTGTTGGATACCACCACGCTGAAAGTGCCTGCCACTGCGGGATTCACCGTGAGCGTCGCTGAGTCGGTGCCAACGTTTGTCGTGCCGCGTTTCCATTGATAATGCAAACCTGATCCCGTGGCTTCGACCGTGAACGTGGCACTGCCGCCTGTCACCGCGCCTGCATTCTTCGGATGTCGCACAATCATCGGCGAACCCGCCACTTCATCGCCATCCAGCACGCCGTCGCCATCGTGATCAATGGACATCACCTCACCCATGCCCGGCAGCACCCCCATGAAGGTCACGCTGTCTGAACCCGTGATCTGCGCGAGCAAGGCCGTGCGTGTCACGCCCCCGTTCGATGCCTTGTCGAACTTGTAATTCGTGCCCGTCCACAGCAACGAACGCTGCTGGCCTCCAATCAGGCCGCGCGCGATCACACTGGTCTCGCCAGTAGCTGCGCGAGCTTCGAGCAAAGCGATGTCCGCTAGCACACCCGTGTCGCTCTTATTCGTCGCCGTTACTGTTGGCCCATAGCCCACGATCAATCCGACTCCGGTATCGAAGCACATCATGAACGCAGTCATGTTCGCAAAGTCCGCAGGCGTGGTCAGCGAATCGAGCACATAAGGATGCACCGTTGGCAGCGCGAAGCCCGTGCCATCGCTCAACATGCCAAAGCCCGAGACGCTGGTGTTGCCAGCGCGTGGATCAAACTTCTGCTTCTGATACACTAGCCGCAGCGATGGATTCTTGATGGGCTGCACTCGGCCAACTTCCTGAGGCAGGTCGATGTTGTTGTTGCTGCCTCGCGGCAGCTCGTGGCACAAGGCACAGTGGTTGATGTGAAGATTGAACAAGTCACGCCCGGTCGAAGGGCTCGCCCCGTTGAAGGTGGTAGGCAGCGAGCGCTCCAGGGTGCGGTTCGGGTTCGGGTGCAGCACCAGCGAAAACAGGTAGCCAGCCAGCAAGTCCATGTCCTCGGACGTTTGCAGCTCTCCGCCCATCAAGTTCTCGAAGGTGCCGTTGAAGCTCTGCAAAGTCGGCTTGTCACCACGCCAGTGGAAGGGCGCACTGCTTTGAAGATCGCGCAGCGTTTGAGTCACCATCGGTCCTTTCATCGGATGCATGGTGCGAGTGCGTGTTTTTGAGTCGTGAATGACCGCATTGATCGCCAACGCCGTGGCCATGTCCCCACCGGGATCACCAAGATCCCAGGCAAGGCCATCTCGATCCGCATCAATGTGACAGGTGCCGCAGGACATCGTGCCATTGCCGCTCAGACGTGCATCGAAGAGAAAGCCACGCCCGTCCTTGATCTCCATGGGAGTCGGATCATGTGAGCCATTTTTCACTTCGCTCGACACCGTCAGCGTGTTCGTATCCACGACGCTGATCGTGTTGGCTAACTTGTTCAAAACAAAGAGCCGACTGCCCGCCTCATCCAGTGCCAACCCGCGAGGACCGCGCATGTTCTTGGTGCTGCCACTCGTGCGCACATCCACACGCGAGAGCACTGCGCCCGTCGCTGGATCAATCTTCGCCACACGATCCGATGCGAACGCTGCCACCCAAGCCGAAGCACCATCGCTGCTAAAGATCATGCTCATCGGCTGAGCGAGCGCGGTTGCCTGAGCTGTCTGGTTTGGCAGCGTATTGTAGTCCACGCCAGGATTCAAATCGAAGGGCGTCGTTGTCGCTGTGGTCAAGGCAATGCGAGTGACGCGATTGTCCGCGAAGTGGCCGTTGAGCATCGGTTCGAAGCGCGTGCGATTCAGCGCCTCCGTGTTTGGAATCCAGAGTTCTTCAGTGCCTGGTCGCACTGCGACATCGAACAAGTTCGTGCCCACATCGCTGAGGTAGCGAGTCACGGTTTGCGTCGTTGTGTCGATCTCAGCGACGTCGTTATCGAGCACGGTGTAGCTGATCCGTGAGTCACTCGCATCCACGATCAGAGCCGTCTTCGGAGGCGCGGGCAGATTTGCATTCGTTGGTGCGGGCTGATCGGGCGCTAGGCTCGCAGGCAGCACGGTGGTGCGATTACCAGAGAAAAGGAAGGCAGCGAAGAGCTTGGTTCCGTCCTCGCTCACGCACAGAGCGCGTGGATAGTCGCCCGTCAGTGTGATGGTGCCGAGATCAGCACGCGTGCTAGCATCAAAAACTCGAATCAAACCAGCACGAGCGCACGAGATAAACGCCTTCCCGTTCGCGAACACCACATCCGCCGGTTCATCGTTCACCTTGAGAGTGGCGATCACGCTGCCTGATGAAAGCGATACGACCGTCACCGTGTCCGACACTTCATTCACCACCCAGGCTTCGTCATTGGTGCGAGCACGCACGCTGACGGGATCAAGACCCACGGGCACCTCGGCGGTCAGAGCCATCGTTGAGGCATTGAAAATGGAAAGCCGTGCATCTGGCGAATTGATCGCGAGCAGCTTCGAGTTGTCAGGCGTGAGCGCGATGGGATGCACCTGACGTGCTTCGAAGTGCGTGAACGTGGACTGCGCTGCGAGCGATGACGCGAGCGTGATACTGAGGACGAAGATGCGTAGCATAGAGTGCTTGGATTTTTGGAGATAGTGATCCCCTGAGTTGAGTTGCTGTTGCCCGCCCGTTGAAACTGACCCGAAACAACGGGCGGGCTTTGCAAGGCTCGTGCGAGCGGATACCGGCCGCGCACACAAACCGCGCCCCAGCGCAACCACGAGGGTGCGTTGGGGTGCAAAGTAGTCTTGGGCTTCAGCCCGTGGGAGCGAGGCAGTCTTGTCAACTGCCTGCGCGCATGTGCATCTGCGAAGGGCGGGAGCCCATCACTGTCTGTTAAGCCACGAGCATCGCCATGCCGCATCGTGGCGGAGGCGTGGGTGGCATGATGAAAAGCTCGACAGCGGTTTCATCAGCCGCAGCAAAGGCTTGCTCAGGCAAGGCAGGGGCAATCACAATCATCATTCGCGCCTGGGCGATGAGTTCGATCTTCAGCTTCGCTGATGCTTCCTTAGGGTCCTTCTTTTCAGATTCGGTGCCCTTCTTGATCGCACAACACATGCGGCACGGATGCTCGCCATCAAAGGTCTGGCTCAGGCCTTCCGTGATGGATCCTTCCTTGATCGAATAGGTCACGGCCATGCTCACCCAGGCTGCCGTCTGAAGCACAGCCCACTGCCCACCGATGGAAATCATCAAGGCGGTGAGCAGTAAGAATCTGGCGAAACGATGAAGCACGCCTTCGTCGGTAAAGTGTTTTCAAGTGCGATGCAATGAGCAAATTGACGCACGTATTGTTCCTCTTGGAGCCATCACTATCTCATCACTGCATCCGACCACCACACCAGCTGTCATCGATCTCCGCACAGGCCTTTCCAGCTCTATCGAAGTGCGACCAAATGCCGCATCGCCAGCCATCATTCATTTCTCATTCTCATGAAATCCCTCCTCGCTCTCCTTTTCACCGCCTCGCTCCATGCCGCTGATTTCCACGGCTGGACCGCCGAGAGCCCGCGAGACGAAATCCGCCCGCAGTTCAGCAGCGGAGCCGACAACACACTCATCATCACACACGACGAGCGCGAAGGTCTCGACGGCTGGTTTCAAATGAGCTTCGAGGTGAAGGGCGGCACGTTTTACCGCTTCGATGCACGGCGAAAGACCAACGGCGTCACGAACCTGCGTCAGAGCTGCCTCGTGCGCCTTGTTTGGCAGGACTCGAATGGCAACGGCGTGAAGCTCGATGCTGCGCCGGAGTATCTCACGCCCGGCCTGCCAATGCCCAGCGCCGAGCCCGAGTATCCCGCCGACGGCCCAACGGACGCCGAGGGCTGGACCACCGTCAGCGGTGTGTATCGCGCGCCGTCGAAGGCCGCGAAGGCCATCATCGAGCTACATCTGCAATGGGCACCCGGAGGCCGTGTCGAGTGGCGTGGAGCTTCTCTCGTAGCCACCGAAGCTCCCACGCCGCGCAAGGTGCGCCTCGCCACCATCCATCACAAACCTAGGGGCAAATCACCGCGCGAAAACTGCGCTGAGTTCGCACCGCTCCTCGCCGAGGCAGCGCAAAAACACGCCGACCTCGTTGTGCTCGGCGAGACCGTGCCCAGCGCGAATGTGAAGGCAAAGCCCGAGGACATCGCCGAGCCCATCCCCGGCCCCTCGACCACCTACTTTGCCGATCTCGCGAAACAGCACCGCCTGCACATCGTGCTCAGCCTTTACGAGCGCGACGCGCACCTCATCTACAACACAGCGGTGCTCCTCGGCCCCGATGGCGCATTGATTGGCAAATATCGCAAAGTCTCCCTCCCGCCTGGCGAGGCCGCGAAAGGCATCGCGCCCGGCAAGGACTATCCCGTCTTCGACACCGCCTTCGGCAAAGTCGGTCTCATGGTCTGCTACGACGGCTTCTTCCCCGAAGTCGCCCGCGAACTCACGAAGAACGGCGCAGAAGTCATCGCGTGGCCCGTGTGGGGCTGCAATCCGCTGCTCGCCCAGGCCCGTGCGTGCGAGAACCACGTCTTCATCGTCAGCAGCACCTTCATGAAACCGGAGGACGGCTGGATGTATTCCGCCATCTACGACCAAGGCGGCCGCCCCCTCGCCAAGGGCGAAAAATGGGGCACCGTCATCATCACCGAAGTCGATCTCAACCAACCCTACCACGGCCCCTACAACCTCGGCGATTTTCATTCGATGATCATGAGGCATCGGCCTCCGGTGCCGGGTGGGAGGTGACTCAGCGCCCGATGAACACCTCAGTGGCGTAGAGGAAGGTGACGCTGCCGTTTTGCTCGTGATTTTCAAACAGACGCCGCAATTCCTCAATCATCGGCTTGTGCAAAGGATGGCCCTCAGCGGGCGCATAGGAGCAAGACAGCAATCGTCCGCAGAGTCCGGCAAAGTCGAAACCCTGCTGATTGGCGAAGACGTGCTTCTCAAAGATGCCATCGGTGAAAAAGGTCGTCAGAGCTTCCGCATCGACGTTTTCATGCCGAACCTGCATGTAGTCGGGTGTGGAGTGGAGCAGCAGGTTCTCGTAGTCGCGGAGAAACGGCGTGCTGGCTGTCTGACGCACATTCCAGATGAAGACGATCCTGCCGTCTGGCTTGAGCAGGCGCGTGAACTCGCTCCGTGCCCGTGTGCGGTCGAGCCAGTGAAAAGCCTGGGCGGAGACGATGAGATCCATGCTGTGGTCCGCCAAAGTTGTTTCCTCACCCGAGGCGGCGATGGAGTGGAACAAGGCACTCTGCCCCAGCATGGCCTCCGCTGCTTCACGCATTTCGGCATTGGGCTCCACCGCGAAGACCTCCGCGCCTTCATCAAGCAGGAGACGTGAAAAAATGCCTGTGCCAGAGCCGATGTCGGCCACCCGGGCACCTCGTTTCAGCCAGCCTCGGTCTTGCAACAAGGTCAGCACACCTTCCGGATAGCCCGGACGATATCGCACATAGTCCGCGACCCGGTTCGAGAAGCGTGACGTGGCGTTTGCGGGAGGATGATGCGGAAGCATCGAAAGGTTGCGTGTTATGTCGTGAATGATTCACAACCGGATTGGACTCTAAGAGTATGTTATTGATCGACTGATTTGCCAACTCTCGAAGCTCTGTTGGTCTTACAGAAAGCAAAACCCGCATTCGGACGTCGTCGAAATGTGCGTTCTTTTTTTGCGACAAAAGTCGAGGATCGGATGCGCGTTTGATACCAACTCATGGTCCGTCACCTCGCCCCGCTTGTGCGAGACATGATGATGTGGCTCGAGAGGTGATGAGTCGGCTGCCGGAGGCACGGGCGAAGTTCACGCCGGAGATCGTCGAGGAGGCGATCAAGCATGACAGCCATTACCCGGGTAGGTTTCAGACGTTTTTGCCCGTAGAGGTCGGTGACAAGGCTATCGCGGCGCTGAAGCTGCGGGGCTGAAATCACGCTGCGAATAAGGCTGTTGCGCCTCACTTGCTGACGAGCTTGAAGCTCTGAATGACATAATAGGCAGCCTTCTCACCGAGCGCCTTGATTGCAGACTCTTTGGTGAGGTTGGGCGAACTGGAAGTGACTTCGAGACGTGGTGCAGCGCCTTCCTTACCCAGCTTGATTTTTACAGACGTGACGCCATCGAGCTTGGAAAGCGCGGCCTTCACATTGCTGGCGCAGGCATTGCAAACGACTCCGGCGACTTCGCCTTCATAGGTGAAGACGGGTTTGTCCTCTGCGGCGGGGAGGACTGCTGTAATGGTGACAATGAAAAGGGTGATAATGGTTTTGATGTTCATAGGGTTGGATGTGTTTTCAGGTTAGAATTCGGGGTGATCAAGCAGGGTGATCACGTCGCGCTGGAGCTTCTCACTCATGAGTTGAGCGATCTCGCTCTCGGAGTGAAAGACCTCATAGTAGCCGCGCACCCGCCCCTGCCGATCAATGAGCACGATGCGAAGATCGTGCTGGTAGAGATCTAGCGGATTGAGCCGCTCATCGAGAGGGATGGGCTTCGCCGGAGCGAGTTTCAACTGGGTGTCCATGAAGCTCCACAAGCGCTTCTGCTCGCCCGTCATCAGCCACCAGGGATCTCTCGGCTGGAGGCCGATTCCTTCCGCATAGGTATTGAGGAAGGCAGGCGTGTCGTGCTCAGGTGCGACGGTGATGGACACCTGATGGAAGTCCGTCCGGGCACCATGTGCGTTCTGGAGCTTCATCATCTGCCCCACCACCGCCGCGCATCCATGCGGGCAGACGGTGTAAAGGTAGGCACAGGTGAAGACCTTGCCGCGCAGGGCGGAGAGGCGCACCTCGCTTCCATCTCGATTGGTAGCAACAAGGTCGCCAGCAATTCGCGAATACACTGGCAACTGCCCCACCGGACGTCTCTTGTCGATGAGCCGTCCCGCCACCACCAGCAATGCTAGAATGCCAATGATGACGCCGATCATGCCGCCCCAGAAGCGCAAGGGCGAAAAGGGCGGCAGGGGCTCGCTTGTGGTGTCCTGATTCATCAGCGGTCAGCGATTTTAAGGAGTTCTGCTTCCGTCCACATCGCTGTGCGAGCCTTCTCCACATCGCGGATGGCTTTGACTTCCTCCGGTGTCACAGCGCTAGCTTTGTTGCCCCAGGAGTTACGGACGTAAGTCAGCACGTCTGCGATTTGCTTGTCCGACAACGCCGCTCCCTGCGGTGGCATCAGAGGCGCCGCTGTCGCGAAGGGCTTGCCGTTGATCGAGATCGGTCCCGTCATCCCGTGAAGCACGTTGCGGATGATGCGGTCCGGCTTCGGAGCGATCACCCAATCGGAACCCGCGAGAGGTGGAAACATATTGGGCATCCCAAGGCCGGTCGGTTGATGGCAGGCGAAGCACACCAGCATGTATGTCTTCTGCCCCTCAGCCATCTGTGCCGTCAGTCCATCGCCAGCAGGGGCGGAAGATGCCTCAGGCGACGCCTCCGAGGCTGGCGTTGCGATTGCGGGCGAGGCCGTTGGGATGGCACTTGCCTGCACGGCTGGTTGCGGATGGCGAAGGTTGTAGCTGGCCTTGATGCCTCCCAAGACAAAGGTGATGGGAAAATAGGCGGCACCTACCGCTAAGACGATGGCGATGACTTTATTGATGACTGACCAGGGTGATGAATGGGGTGCGGATGCGGACATAAAAAGCGAGTCTTTGATAGAGGTTTCAGATGCGCGAGATGCCTTTATCCGGGCATCGCGGAATGAGGGAAGAGTGTCGCCCGCCCGATGAAACTGACCCGAAACATCAGGCGGGCTATGCACGAACTCGACTGCGCGGATACCGGCCGCACATCCGAGTCACAGCATCACACAACCATGACGGTGCGTGATGGTGCAAAAGGGGCGATGACAGGGCCAGAGGGGTCTGAAGTAGTCGCTCGAAAGGCATCACTCAGAGCACGGAACTGCTCATGATCACAAGGGTCCGACAACAACCGAACAAATCGTTAGACACCAATGCGAAGTCAAAGATGACCTTCCGCTCTTTGAACAACTAGGCTGGCCCTGCCTCAGGCGCAGCGCGGCGGCTGATGTGGCGGAGCCTCGGCCCTCGCCTGCGCGACTTGAGTTGCAGCACCGTGGTCCACTTCAGCGTCCGACGGTGCGATCACCACGATGGCTCTGCCATGCGTGAAAAGCTCCAGCTTCTTCTTCGCGGTTTCCTGTTTCGGATCCTTTTTCTCAGACTCTGTGCCCTTCTTCACCACACAGCAGAGGGGGCATGGATGCTCACCATCGAAGGTCTCGCTCAGTCCTTTTGTAAGGGAGCCCGCTTTGATCGAATAGCTGACGGCCATGCTGATCCATGCTGCTGATTGCAACACAGCCCACTGAGCACCGATGGAAATCATCAGAGCGCTCACGAGCAGGAATCTGGCGAGGCGGATCACGCCCTGTTGATAAACAGCTTATGAGTTGAGCGCAAGTCTTTCGAAAACAACACAGCCGGAGATTTCTCTCCGGCTGCGCTCAAATAGAGGTGCAGTGTGCGTGAGCTATTTCTTCGCCAGCGCTTTCTCGATAGCCTCGACCACGGCGGGGTCGGTCACTTTGGTCTTGGGCTCGATCCGCATGATGGGTTTGCCATCGCGACCCACGAGGAACTTGCCGAAATTCCATTTCACATCCCCTGGGAAGGCCCCTTTCTTGCCGGTGAGCGCTTCATACAGCGGATGCTTGGGCTCGCCCATCACCTGCACCTTGTCGAACATGGGGAAGGTCACGTTGTATTTGGTCGTGCAGAAGGTTTTCACCTCTTCATTCGAGCCCGGCTCCTGGCCACCGAAGTCATTGCAGGGGAAGCCCATGATCACGAGACCCTGGTCCTTGTATTTCCCGAAGGCAGCTTCGAGGTCCTTGTATTGAGGCGTGTTGCCACACTTGGAGGCGACATTCACGATAAGCAGCACTTTGCCATCGAAGGCTTTGAGGGAGGTCTCCTTGCCATCAATGTCCTTCAGCGAGATGTCTTTGAGGGCTTTGTGAGTTTCCGCGCCGATCACAGCGGTGGCGGCCAGCATTAGAGAGAGGAAGATGTATTTCATGGGCCTCCAAAGACGGTTCCACAGCTCGATACTTTTCAGAACATTCGATGCGCACATCACCCCATGCCAGACGTAAGGGCCTCTCGAACTGACTCTCTCAACCCACAACTTGAATCCAATCCTATGAACCGTCGCTCCTTCATCACCACCTCCAGCACCGCTGCCATCGGCGCGCTAGTCGCCGCTCCTCAGGCACACGCTGAAATCACTCTGCCCGCTCTACCCTATGCGCCTGCTGCGCTGGAGCCCCACATTGATGCCGAGACCATGACCATCCATCATGACAAGCATCATGCCGCCTACATCGCGAAGCTGAACGATGCGCTCAAAGCACTCAACCAGCCCGACGCCAATCCTCTCGATCTCATCACCAAGATCTCTTCACTGCCCAGCGATCAGCAGATGGCCGTTCGCAACCATGGCGGCGGGCATGTGAATCACTCCTGGTTCTGGAACTGGATGGCCCCAGCGGGCAGCGGTCCCTCAGGCCCGGATGGCAAACTCGCCGCAAAGATTCAAAGCACCTTCGGTAGCATTGATGACTTCAAAAAGACTTTCAATGACGCAGCCACGAAGCGCTTTGGCTCCGGTTGGGCGTGGTTGATTGTGAAATCCGATGGCTCGGTGGCGATTACCTCCACGGCGAATCAGGACAATCCATTGATGAAAGGGGTGGTGCCGGATTCCGATCTCGGCACGCCTGTGCTCGGGCTCGATGTCTGGGAGCACGCCTACTATCTGAAGTATCGCAACAAGCGCCCCGACTACATCACCGCCTGGTGGAACGTGGTGAACTGGGCCGAGGTGAACAAACTGGCCGCAGCTGCTGGCGTCTAACACACGACTGATCGACAACGCCGGAGGCCGAGCGGTCTCCGGCATTTATCGTGCTCTCGGGAAGCAAGGGGGTGCTCGGATTGCCTTCTCCTTGGCAAAGACTCCTCACCATCTGCGCATCGGAAGGATCAGGGGCAAGGCGGCGTAGGTTTGCGCAGCCTCTGTCCCGCCTTTCAAGCATGAAACCACTTCCCGTTATCGGCTGGCTCGCATTGTTGATACCAGCCTCCGTCTCCCTGGCAGGCCCCGTCGATTTCGCGCGCGACATCAAGCCACTGCTCAACAAGCACTGCACGGCCTGCCATGGCGGCGTGAAGCAGGCGAGCAATCTGTCGCTCGTCTATCACAGCAAGGTGCTCGAACCCGCAAAGTCCGGGAAGATTCCCGTCGTGCCCGGCAACCTGGACAAGTCCGAACTCATCGCGCGCATCACGACCACCGATGACGACGAAGTGATGCCGCCACCGAAGCACGGCAAACGTCTGCCTGAGCACGACATCCAGCTCTTCAAAGACTGGATCAGTCAAGGCGCTCCGTGGGACGAGCACTGGGCCTTCGTGAAGCCAAAGCCGCCAACACTACCCGATCTCAAAGACAAGTCCTGGCCGAAGCAAAGCCTAGATGCCTTCGTGCTCGCGAAGCTGGAAAGCGAAGGACTCAAGCCATCGCCCGAGGCTGACCGTGCGCAGTGGCTGCGCCGTGTGTCGCTCGATCTGACGGGCTTGCCTCCGACGCCTGAGGAGGTTTCGTCATTCGCCACTCAGAATTCGTCATTCGAGTCAGTCGTTGATCGCTTGCTGCGCTCACCCGCCTTCGGCGAGCGCTGGGCCAGCGTGTGGCTCGATCTCTCGCGCTATGCCGACTCCCAAGGCTACGAAGCCGACAAGCCGCGCATCATCTGGCCATATCGCGACTGGTTAATCCGCGCGTTGAATGCGGACATGCCGTTCGACCAGTTCGCCATCAAACAGCTCGCGGGCGATCTTTTGCCGAAGGCGACACTCGATGACCGCATCGCCACCGCGTTCCATCGGAACACGCCTACGAACTCGGAGGGTGGCACCGATGATGAGGAGTTCCGCGTGGTCGCTGTCGTTGATCGCATCGCAACGACATGGCGCACATTCCAGGGCGTGACCTTCAACTGCGTGCAGTGCCACTCACATCCCTATGATCCCATCGAGCATAGCGAGTTCTACAACTTCATGGCCTTCTTCAATACTCAGAAGGACTGGGACTTGCCCGAAGACGAACCCAAGCTGCGCGTGCCTCTGAAGGACGGTGACTTCGCCAAAGCTCAGCATCTCGACGATCAAATGCTCGCCCTGCGCTCCGCCAAGGTGAACGAGATGATGCAACGCAGCGAGTCGGCAAAATGGAAGTCCTTGCAGCCGAGCGCCGTGCAGTCGTCAGGCCAGACAAAGCTGATTACCAAAAAGGCCGAGGACGGCATCACGGACGTCGTCGCGCAAGGCACTGTGTCGCACTACTCCGTGTTCACGATTGATGCGCCCGTGCCTGCGGGAACGAAGAAGCTGACCGCGCTGAAGATGGACGCGCTGCCGCTCGATCCTGTGAAGGCGAAGAGCACCGCTGAGCTGGGCTATGTCGTGTCGCTGCTGCGCGCCATCGTGGTCACCCCGGAGACGGAGGCGAAAGTCTTCGCTGCTACGAGTGTCCCGCCAGAGCAGGAATTGGATGTCGCGGTCAATGCGAGTGCAAAGAAGAAAGTATCGTCACCACCAGCGCCCAAGGGCGTGCCCAATCCGCCGCCGCAGCCCGGCGAGATCACCTTCACCTATGCGCTCGGCGACGAAGCTGATCCAGTCTTCGATGCACAGACCACGTTGAACGCCGACAAAGGTGGCTGGGGCGCGAACCCACGGATGACGCATACACGACGCCTCGTGCTCATCCCGTCAAAGCCCGTTGAATTGCCTGCCAATGCAAAGCTCCGCATCATCATGCGCCACGATGAAGGCGGCTTTGGCTACGCACCGCTCGTCACGAACCGCAGCCGCTTCGGCATCTCGGACAGCGATGAATGGACGAGCTACACAAGCAGCAGAGCCTTCACCGATCGCGAAGCTCAACTCGTGAAGCTCGACAAGGATCGCAGCGCCATCGCGAATGCTTTGATGCCAGTGATGGAAGAACAAGACGCGCACCTCAAGCGCCAGACCGCGACCTTCGTGCGCGGCAACTGGCTGGACAAAGGCGAGGTTGTTGAGCCGACGATCCCGGCAGTCTTTGGCACCATGCCGAAGTCGAACGATCCTGCGAGGCTCGCGCTCGCGAAGTGGATGGCGTCGGTGAAGAACCCGCTCACCGCTCGCGTCGCCGTGAATCGCTTCTGGGAGCAACTCTTCGGCACCGGGATTGTCGAGACGTTGGAGGACTTCGGCAGCAGCGGTCAGGCACCGTCGAATCAAGCACTGCTCGATCACCTCGCCGTGCGCTTCCAGACCGACCTCGGCTGGAGCATGAAGAAGCTGCTGCGCGAGATCGTCCTCAGCGCCACCTATCGCCAGAGCGCGAAGACTTCGCCGGAACTGCGCGAACGCGACCCGCACAATCGCTTACTCGCTCGTGGACCTCGCACGCGCCTCACTGCCGAGATGGTGCGCGACAACGCCCTGTTCGTTGCTGGCGTGCTATCGCCCAAGATATTCGGCCCGCCCGTCATGCCCGTGCAACCCGACGGCATCTGGCGAGCAGCCCGCAGCGGTGCGAAATGGAAGAACGCCACAGGCGACGATGCGCATCGCCGCTCGCTCTACACCTACTGGCGTCGCACGAGTCCGTATCCGAGCAGCCTCACTTTCGATGTGCCGGATCGCTTGCTATGCACCGCCCGCCGCACCGCAACGAATACGCCGTTGCAAGCGCTCGTTACGCTCAACGATCCCGTCTTCATGGAAGCCGCCGTCGCGCTCGCCACGCGAGTCGAGAAGGCTGGCGACTTGAAGCAGCAGATCGCGCAAGCCTACGAACTCGCGACCAGCGCGAAGCCGAGTGCGAGCGACATCACCGATCTCATCGCCCTGCATGACGCGGCACTCGCTGAATACAAAGCGGACGCGAAGCTCGCCAAGTCGCTCGGCAACACGCCCGAGAAAGCCGCGCTCGCCGTGGTCGCGAATGCCATCCTCAACCTCGACACCGTCCTCACCAAATGAACGCGCTCCACCACCTCCAGCTCGACACGCTTCATCAAACCACGCGTCGTCACTTCCTACAAAAGTGTGGCGTGGGACTCGGCAGTGCGTGGCTTGCACAGCAGGACTTGGCAGCACAGCGTGATCCGGCGCGACCGAATGCAGCGCAGGCTCCGGCCTTGCCTGCGAAGGCGAAGCGGGTGATCTACATGCACATGTCGGGCTCGCCGAGTCAGCTCGAACTCTTCGACTACAAGCCCGTGCTGCAAAAGCTCAACGGCAAGGACTGCCCGAAGGAGTTCCTCGAAGGCAAGCGCTTCGCCTTCATCCGCGGCACGCCGAAACTACTGGGGCCGTATTTCCCGTTTCATCAGGAGAAGAAGACGGGGCAGTGGATCTCGGATCGGCTGCCGCACTTCGAGTCAGTGATGGACAAGGTTTGCATCATCAAGTCGATGCAGACCGACCAATTCAACCATGCGCCTGCTCAGTTGCTCGCACTCACAGGTAGTCAGAACCTCGGCAACGCGAGCCTCGGTGCGTGGACGACGTATGGCCTTGGCAGCGAGAGCGATAACATGCCGGGCTTTGTCGTGCTGCTCAGCGGCGGACAGAATCCTGATGCGGGCAAGGCGGCGTGGGGCAGCGGCTTCCTGCCCAGTGTGTATCAAGGCGTGCAGTGCCGCAGCGAAGGCGATCCGGTGCTGTATTTGTCGAATCCTCCGGGCATCAATCGCACCGTGCGTGGTGGCGTGATCGACGCGCTGAAGAAGATCAATCAGCGAACTTACGAGCAGCTCGGCGACACCGAGACCATCACGCGCATTGCTCAATACGAGATGGCCTTCCGCATGCAGATGTCGGCCAGCGAGGCGATGGACATCACGCAGGAGCCGAAGCACATCCACGAGATGTATGGCACCGAGCCGGGCAAGGAGAGCTTCGCCAACAACTGCCTGCTCGCGCGTCGGCTCATCGAGCGCGGCGTGCGCTTTGTGCAGCTCTTTGACTGGGTGTGGGACCATCACAGTGGTCTCGATGATGCCTTCCCGAAGAAGTGCCAGCAGGTGGACAAGCCGATGACTGCGCTGCTGAATGATCTCGAACAACGCGGCTTGCTCGAAGACACGCTGGTCGTGTGGGGCGGCGAGTTCGGTCGCACGCCGATGCAGGAGAATCGTGGTGGTGTAGCTGCGAAGTCACCGGGTCGCGATCATCATGTCGATGCCTATTCGCTCTGGCTCGCAGGCGGCGGCATCAAGGGCGGCATCAGCTACGGCGAGACCGATGAGATCGGCTACAACGCCGTGCTCGACAAGGTGCTCGCGCGTGACCTGCACGCGACGATCCTGCATCAGCTCGGTATTGATCACTTGAAGCTCACGTATCCCTATCAAGGCCTCAACCAGCGCATCGTCGGCGTGAAGCCTTGCCGCGTGATCAATGACATCCTGGCCTAAGTGCCATCCGTCGCCTTCACAGCGATGCTGGCAGTCAGCTTACCAGCGGCTTTGAGTTCGCCGAACCAGAGCACCTGCTGCGTGGTGTCTTTCCAATTCGATATGCCATGCTCCTTCGAGATACTCAGGCCGTTCGGATCGGGATCAACAAAGGCGATGAACGCAGGCACACGAAGTTCCGCCATGACGGGCGTGCAGAGGGCGAGGAGAAGGCTGGCAAGTTTCATCAAGGGGCGGACAGTGGCGGACGTTCGTTGCTGCGCAATGCAGGACTCAGTCATGGCACCTCCAGCCGATAGCCAATCCTCGGCTCTGTCTTGATTAAACCTGTGTGCTCAGGATCAATTTTCTGCCGCAGATGCGTGAAGTGGACGCGCAGGTAGTGGCTTTGGTCCTCGGCCTGCGGGCCCCAGACTTCGCGGAGCAGTTGCCTCTGCATCACCACCTTCCCGGCGTGCTTGATGAGGAGTCGGAGCAGGGCGTATTCGATGGAGGTAAGTTTTACTTCCTCGCCTTTGAGCTTCACGAGGCGTGCCGCGAGGTCCACTTCGAGCGCACCGGTTTTGAAAACGGGTTCTTCATCAACATCAGCACTGCGCCGCATGACGGCGCGGAGACGGGCGATGACTTCGCGGGCGTTGAAGGGCTTGGTGATGTAGTCGTCGGCACCGAGGTCGAGCGCGGTGATCTTCTCATCGGCGGCATCGCGCACGGAGATCATCACGACGGGCACGCGGCTCCATTCGCGAATGCGCTTCAGCACTTCGAAACCGGTGATGTCTGGCAGGCCGATGTCGAGCAACACAGCATCGGGCCGCGTCGATGCGACCTCAATCAAACCCTGCTGTCCGGCCTCGCACTCGCGCACCTTCCAGCCAGCGTCCTCAAGGCAGAGTCGCAGCAACCGGCGCATGGGTTGCTCGTCGTCAATGATGAGGATGGTCGGCTGGGCAATCATGCGTGTGGCGAATCCTTGCAAGGAAAGGTCATCGTGAAAACCGCACCGCCATCGGGTGCATTCGTGGCTGTGACTTTGCCGCCGAGCGCTCGCGCGAAGCCGCGCACGATACTGAGACCCAGACCGGCACCACCGGCGGGGGATTGACTGGAGCGATAGAACTTGTCGAACAAGCGCGGCAAATCTTCTTCGGCGATGCCAGCACCATGATCACGCACAGCAAGGCTCCACTGATCACCTTGCTTTGTCGCGGTGACTTCGATGCGGCCTTCGTTGGGAGTGTAGGCGAGTGCATTGAGCAACAGGTTGGTCACACAGGCTTCGAGCAGACCGGCATCGGTGTGCACGGGTGGGAAGTTGTCGGGCACCTGGATCACGATGCGTGATTGTTGAGCGGCAGGCACATGATGATCCACCGCCGCGCGCAGCATTTCCTCGATGTCGCACCAGTCGGCCTGAGGCTTGAGCAGGCCGCTTTCAATGCGGGTCATGTCGAGCAATTGCGTGGTCACGCGCTCGAGGCGGCAAGTGGCGCTGTCCATCTCGCCGAGCAGCAGCGCGCCACGTTCATCGGCGGGCTTGGTTTGCAAATCGAGCGAGGCACGCAGCGCCGCGATGGGTGTCTTCAGCTCGTGCGAGACGCTGTCGAGCAGTGCCTTGTGCAGGCGGTTGGATTGCTCGGCGATCTCAGCGCGCTGCATCGCGGAGGCGAGGTGCTCCTTCTCCAGCACGAGCCCGAGTTGTGCGCACAGGGCTTCGAGCAGGCTGCGTTCCTCATGTCGCAAAGTGCGACCGCTCGGCCATTCAAGCACGAGCGCACCCATGATGGAACTGCGCGTCTGCAACGGCAGGCAGGTGACACGGCTTTCCGGCAGCGTCTCGGTGAATCGTCCGGCGGCCTGACGATGCGACTGCACCCAGGTGGCAACACTCCAATCCTTGTTCGTGATGGCAAGTGATGATCCTGCCACGGGCTCGCGCAGCAAGGAGTGATCGTTGTCGTTCCGGCGCAGTAACGCGAGAGGAGCATCGAAGAGTTCATGCAAACGCACGAGCGCACGCTGCATGGCATCGGACTCATCCAGCGCGCCCGAAGTGAGCTGCGTAAAGCCGAGCAGCGTGGCGGTGCGTTGCTCGCGCTGACGTTCCAACTGCTGCTGCCTGCGCAGCTTCGAGGTCACATGCCCGATCACCAGTGCGACGATGAAGTAGGCGGCGAACATGATACCGTCGTGCGTCTCTTTGATGTAAAACGTGAAGCGCGGCGGGATGAAGAGGAAGTCCCACAGCAGCGCGCTCACCGTCGCCATCACTAGGATCGGCACACGCCCCAGTCGCAGCGCTGAAAGCACGACCGCGAGCAGATAAATCAGCGCCACCGACCAGTAGCCGATCCACGACACGGCGAACCAGCAAGCTGCGGTGAGTGCGGAGACAATGCCCAGCGCGATGCCTGTCTCGGCCAGGCGGTCTGAAGACGTGGTTGTGTTGGTGGAGATGATCTTCGGTGCCGTCGATTCGCCCCGTCTTGGTCGGACCACCTGCACATCAATGTCACCGCTGCCCGCGATCAAGCGATCCACGAGCGAGGGCCGCCACCATGCCCACAAGTCGATACGACGCTCCGGCTTGCCCACGATGATCTGCGTAGCGTGGCGCTCTCGCGCCACTGCCAGCACTGCATCGCTCACGCTTTGCCCGCTTGTCTGCACCACCTCGGCACCGAGCGATTGCGCCAGCGTGATGTGGCGTGTGAGAGTAGCGCGTGCGGCTTCACTCAGCACGTCTCCCGTGTCCACCGTGACCGCGAACCACGTCGCATCCAGCATCCCAGCGGCGCGTCTGGTTCGGCGAATCAGACTCTCCGAACTCGGGCTCGGTCCGATGGCCACCAGCAGCTTCTCGTTGGTGCGCAGCGGCCCGGTGCGTTTTCGCTCAGCAGCGAACTCGCGAAAGTCTTTGCCCGCGCGCTCCGCCGCATAGCGCAGCGCGAGTTCACGCAGGGCAGTGAGATTACCCATGCGGAAGAACTGATCCGCTGCCATCGCCGCGCGCTCACCTTGATAGACCTTGCCCTCCGAGAGCCGTGCGCGCAGTTGCTCCGGCGGCAGATCAATGAGCACCACTTCATCGGCGCGATCGAGCAAGGAGTCCGGCACTGTCTCGCGCACAGTGACGCCCGTCAGCTCTGCGACGATTTCGGCACGGCTTTCCACATGTTGAATGTTCAGCGTGGTCCACACCGAGATGCCTGCATCCAGCAGTTCGGCCACGTCTTGATGCCGTTTCGGATGTCGGCTTCCGGGCACGTTCGTGTGCGCCAGTTCGTCCACCAGGGCGATGCTTGGCCGTCGGGCAAGCAGTGCATCCAGGTCCATCTCACGCACCGTGATGCCACGATGCTCGGAGCACTTCAGCGGCACGACTTCGAGCCCCTCTATCAACGCCGCTGTCTCCTTGCGCCCATGCGTTTCTACCACGCCGATCACCGCCTCGGAGCCACGCGCTGCTTGCAGCATGGCAAACGTTTTGCCCACGCCCGGACACATGCCGAGGAACACGCGCAGCCGAGCCACCTCTGCGCGCGGCTCCTGCATCTCGGCAAGGAGCGCATCAGGATCAGGGCGATGATCGTCGTCGGACATCGGGTTCAATGCAGCGTATCCAGAGTCTGATTGAGCTTCAACACATTCACCTGGCCGTCGCCAATCAAGGCCGAGACGAGTGCTTCATCGAGGCCGCGAGCAGTGCAGACACGCTTCAACTGAAAACGCGCGGCGTCGGCGCTAATGTGCGGATCGAGACCGCTGCCACTGGCTTGCACGAGTTCCGCAGGCACGGGTGCGTTATCAGGGAGGTTGTGAGCTTTGCGCAAGGCGGCAGCGCGATCACTGATGACTAGCTTCAAGGCGGCACTCGTGGAGCCGAGATTGCTGGCACCGCTGGGCACGGTGGCGAAAGCGGCGGCGCTCGGCCTGGGCCAGAAATAGCGTGGTGATTTGAACTCTTGAGCGAGTAACTCGGAGCCGAGCAGCTTGCCGTCAGCACCGGTGATGAGACTGCCATTGGCCTGATGAGCGAAAGCTACTCTGGCGATGCCGGTGACGAGGAGAGGATAACCGACGCCGGTGATCAAAGTCAGCGTCGCGAAGGTTAGAAGAGCATGGAGAAGTGTTTTCATGAGAAGAACGGCCGTCCCGGTCGTAAGCAGGGTCGCGACCGAAACGGTCGTTCTCCTAGCCGAGTTGTGTGAGGGTTAGAAGGAGGTCAATGAGCTTGATGCCGACGAAGGGCACCAGCAGCCCGCCGAGGCCGTAGATCAGGAGGTTGCGCCTCAGCACCACGGCGGCTCCTGCGGCACGATAGGCCACGCCTTTCAATGCCAGCGGAATGAGCGCGATGATGATCAGCGCATTGAAGATGACGGCGCTGAGAATGGCGCTCTGCGGGCTGTGCAGATGCATCAAATCGAATGACTTCAGCGGGCCGTCTCCACTGAGCGCATAAAGACCACCAAACATCGCGGGCAGAATGGCAAAGTATTTGGCCACATCGTTTGCGATGCTGAAGGTGGTGAGCGCGCCTCGCGTCATGAGCAGTTGCTTGCCGATCTCCACGATCTCGATGAGCTTCGTGGGATTGCTGTCGAGGTCCACCATGTTGCCTGCCTCGCGGGCGGCCTGCGTGCCGGTGTTCATCGCCACACCCACATCGGCCTGTGCAAGCGCGGGGGCATCGTTGGTGCCATCGCCAGTCATCGCGACGAGCTGCCCCTTCGCCTGCTCATCGCGAATGCGGCGTAGTTTGTCCTCGGGTGTCGCCTCGGCCATGAAGTCATCCACGCCTGCTTCGGCGGCGATGCTTGCGGCGGTCAATGGATTGTCGCCCGTAATCATCACGGTGCGGATGCCCATCTGGCGAAGCTGCGCAAAGCGCTCGCGGATGCCGCCTTTGACCACGTCTTTCAGCTCGATCACACCCAGCACCTGCGCGCCATCGGCGACGACGAGCGGCGTGCCACCGGATTGCGCGATAGACTTCGTGCATTGGTCCACGAGTTCGGGGAATGCGCCGCCGTTCGATTTCACCCAGGCCTTGATCGCTTCGCCAGCGCCCTTGCGCAGCGAGCGCGTGCCAAGATCCACTCCGCTCATGCGCGCCTGCGCGGTGAACGGAATAAAGGTAGCATCAAGCTCATGCAGCTCACGCCCGCGCAAGCCATGACGCTCCTTCGCCAGCACGACCACGCTGCGTCCTTCCGGTGTTTCGTCCGCGAGCGACGAAAGCTGTGCGGCCTCAGCAAGCGTCTTCTCATCAACGTCCGGCGCAGGATGAAACGCGACCGCCATGCGATTGCCGAGCGTGATCGTGCCTGTTTTATCCAGCAACAGAACAGAGATGTCGCCCGCCGCCTCGACCGCACGACCACTCGTCACGAGCACATTGCGCCGCACCAAGCGATCTATCCCACTGATGCCAATCGCACTGAGCAAGCCGCCAATGGTGGTAGGAATGAGACAGACAAACAACGCGATCAGCACTGGCAGACTTGTGTCCACTAGAGAACGATCAGTCTCAGTCGTTATCTGGGCCTCGGGGCGTCTAGCCCCGACAGCATCTGAAGCGTGATCGAGACGATCACGATCCCAGTTTACGACCGGGACAGATCGTTCTCCAAAATTCACAAACGATGGCAGCGTGCCGACGGCGAACACAAACACCAGCGTGAGACTTGTGAGCAGGATACTCAAGGCGATCTCGTTCGGCGTGCGTTGACGACGCGCGCCTTCAATCAATGAGATCATGCGATCCACGAAGGATTGGCCGGGCTCGCTGGTGACACGTATGAAGATTCGATCACTGAGCACACGCGTGCCTCCAGTTACCGCGCAGCGGTCGCCACCACTTTCGCGGATCACCGGAGCGCTTTCACCTGTGATTGCCGACTCATCAACGGTCGCAATGCCAAGAATGACCTCTCCATCCGCTGCGATGATCTCTCCGGCCTCGCACACAATGGTGTCCCCCTTCACCAGATCTGCGGCAGCAACGGCATCAATCACATCGCCCTGAACTCGGCGTGCGGACTGAACCTCCCGCAGCTTACGAAGCTCCGCTGCTTGCGCCTTGCCGCGACCTTCAGCGATAGCTTCGGCGAAGTTGGCAAACAGCACCGTGAACCACAGCCAGGCCGTGAGTTGAATGTGAAACAACGTTGGCTCAACAGTGGTGACAATGGTCGTGGCGATGCTGCCGAGCCACACAGTGAACATCACCGGATTGCGCCATTGCCAGCGTGGATCCAGCTTCCGCAAGCTGGACCAGAACGCGGGAATGAGAAGTTCTTTGGAATAGAAGGATGAGGTCATGAGGAGAACGACCTTCTCGGTCGCGTTGCAGTGCGCGAGCTAGACGCCCGCTTGCCCAGAGGACGACCGGGACGGTCGTTCTCCGGGTGTGAAATCAAAAGGTGCGACCATTATTCATGAGCATGTGCTCCACGATGGGGCCGAGCGTAAGGGCGGGCAGGAAGGTGAGGCCGCCAACGATGAGGATGACGCCGAGGAGCAGCACGATGAACAAGCCGCCATCAGTGGGAAAGGTGCCGGGACCGGGCTCAGCGATGCGCTTCTGCGCCATGCGACCAGCCAGCATCAGTGTCGGCACAATCACGCCGAAACGTCCGACGAGCATCGCGAAGCTGAGGCCGTAGTTGTAGAAAGGAGTGTTCGCATTGAGCCCACCGAAGGCGCTGCCGTTGTTGTTTGCGGCGCTGGCCCAAGCATAGAGCGCTTCGCTGAAAGCATGCGGACCAGCATTGGTGAGGGACGCTCTGCCCGCCTCAGAGAGCACGCTCAACGCGGTGCCGATGAGCACCACCAGACTCGGCAAGATCACGGCGACAGCAGCACAGATCACTTCGCGTGCTTCGATACGCTTGCCCAAATACTCTGGCGTGCGTCCGACCATCAGGCCCGCTAGGAAGACGGTGAGCACGACGAACATGATCATGCCATAAAGCCCCGAGCCAACACCGCCGAAGATGATCTCGCCCAGCAGCATGTTCACCAGTGCGACGAGTCCACTCAGCGGCATGAGGCTGTCGTGCATCGCGTTGACCGATCCGTTGGAGGCAGCAGTGGTCGCGGTGGCCCACAGCGCGCTGTCTGCGATGCCAAAGCGCGTCTCCTTGCCCTCTAGCATGGTTAGCACACCGAGCGATGGATTACTCTGATGCTCTGCCCACAAGGCCGCACCCAGCCCGGTGAGCAACAGCACGAGCATGGTGGCAAACAAACACCAGCCGTGTCTGCGATGGCCGGTCATGCGGCCAAACATGAACGGGAAGCCAGCAGCGAGCGCGAGGATGGCAAAGCATTGGAGGAAGTTCGAGAGACGCGTCGGATTCTCGAACGGATGCGCCGAGTTCACGCCGAAGAAGCCGCCGCCATTGGTGCCGAGCTGCTTGATCGCGATCTGTGAGGCCGCCGGTCCAAGAGGGATCACCTGCGCAGAACCTTCGAGCGTAGTCGCACTCGCAAACACATCAAAGGTCTGCGGCACACCCTGCTGCACGAGCACAAGCGACAAGAGAATCGAAAGCGGCAGTAGCACGTAGATCGTGGCCCGCGAGACGTCGCGCCAGAAGTTGCCCAGGCCGGAGAACGACCGTCCCGGTCGTAAGCTGGGTTCGCGACCATCTCGGTCGCACGGAGAATCAGCGGGCGAGACGCCCACCTGCCCAGAGGACGACCGAGACGGTCGTTCTCCCAGCCCGCGCACGAGCGCCGCTGCGACTGCCATGCCCGTGGCGGCGCTGAGGAAGTTCTGCACGCCGAGTCCGAGCATCTGCGTGAGGTAACTCATCGTCGCCTCGCCGGAATAGGCCTGCCAGTTGGTGTTCGTGAGAAAGCTGATTGCCGTGTTCAGTGCCAAAGGGAACGGCACGTTTGCGAGTGACTGAGGATTGCCGGGCAGTTTCGCCTGCAGCATTTGCAGCAACATCAGCACCACGAATCCGATCCCATGAAACAGCAGCAGCGCCTTCAAATACTGCGGCCAGTTCATTGAACGCGAGGTATCGCCAGCCATCAGTTTCTCGCCCGGCAGTGGGCGTTCGACCTGGAACACCCAGGCTAGATAGCGACCGATGAACGGCGCGAGACCGATCAGCAGTGCAAGATACAAAAGCAGTTCCAGGACATCGTCTGTTTTCATGACAGGCGATGTGTCGGCCAGCAGGCGATTTTTTGCCTGTAAAGGCTCGACCTCGGGGCGCTAAGAAGTCGCTAAGCCAGAAGGTGATTTCGCTTCGCAAGCACTTCGTCGATCTTCGGCCCGATCACCTTCGCCCAGATCTCGTAACCTTTCGGACTGAGATGCAGCAGGGCGGGCAGATATCCTTGCTCACGGTGCCGACTTTGTTCATGCGTTTCGTGACAATGACGCTCTCGCTCTGATCACCGAATGTCTTCCACACCTCCGCAAAGGTGAGTGAAGTCGTTGTGAGGAAGTCTCTCAGATGCCGAGTTCCTTCTTCACCTCGATGAAGGCGGCGACGGCCTTTTCAAGGTCATCGCGCGTGTGCGCTGCACTGATCTGTGTGCGGATGCGCGCCTTGCCTTGCGGCACGACGGGGTAGCTGAAGCCGATGACATAGACGCCGCGCTCAAGCATCGCGTCGGCGAACTTCGTCGCGAGCGCGGCATCGCCGAGCATCACAGGAACAATCGGATGCTCACCGGGCACGATCTTGAAACCGGCCTTGGTCATCGCCTCGCGGAAGAACTTCGTGTTCGCCTCCAGCTTGTCCCGAAGCGCGGTGGAGTGCTTGAGCAAGTCGAGTGCGCCCAACGAAGCGCCGGCGATGGTGGGCGCGAGCGTGTTGCTGAAAAGGTAAGGCCGCGACCGTTGGCGCAGCAGTTCGATGATTTCCTTGCGACCACTGGTGTAGCCGCCACTCGCACCGCCGAGCGCCTTGCCCAGCGTGCCGGTGAGGATGTCGATGCGGCCCATCACATCGCAGTGCTCGTGCGTGCCGCGACCTGTCTTGCCCATGAAGCCGACGGCATGCGAGTCATCAACCATGACCAGCGCTTGATACTTGTCCGCGAGATCGCAGATCGCCTTCAGTGGCGCGATGAAGCCGTCCATGGAGAAGACGCCGTCCGTGGCGATGAGTTTGAAGCGCGCACCCTTCGCATCGGCGGCGATGAGCTGAGCTTCAAGGTCAGCCATGTCGCAGTTCTTGTAGCGGTAGCGCGCGGCCTTGCAGAGTCGGATGCCGTCGATGATCGAGGCGTGGTTCAACTCGTCACTGATGATCGCGTCCTCGGGGCCGAGGATGGTTTCAAAGAGGCCGCCGTTCGCATCGAAACAGGAGCCGTAGAGGATCGTGTCCTCCGTGCCGAGGAAGTCGGTGAGGCTGTCCTCCAGTTCCTTGTGAACGCCCTGCGTGCCGCAGATGAAACGCACGCTCGCCAGCCCATAGCCCCAGTGCTCCAGCGCTTCGTGTGCAGCCTGCCGCACCTTGGGATGCTGCGCGAGACCGAGGTAGTTGTTCGCGCACAGGTTGAGCACTGGCTTTCCGCCATTCGTGCGAATCACCACCCCCTGCGGCGTGGTCAGCTTGCGCTCGCGCTTGTAGGTGCCTGCGGCACGGATGGCATCGAGTTGCGCGGTGAGGTAGGATTGGAAGGCGGTGTTCATGTCGTCAAAGAAGGGTCCAGCTCGCGCCAGCAATACCAAAGCATTCGGGGCAGATGGAACGGGCCCTTATAAATCGTGCCCTTCGCACGCGATGAGATGCGCCCATCGCGATGCAGGTAGCCATACCACTCGCCGTGCTCGGGATCAGAGAAGTGCTGGAAGCTCCAGTCATGCACTAGGCGATGCATCTCGGTGTAGCGTGCGTCGCCAGTGAGCTTCGCTGCGAGCAGCATGGCGATGATCGCTTCGTTGTGCGGCCACCAGAACTTCATGTCGTGCCAGTATTCCTGCACCGGCTTGCCAAAAACATCCGTGAAGTAAAGCAGCCCGCCATGCTCCGCATCCCAGCCGCGCTGCCACATGCAATCGAGGATGCGCGTGCCCAGCGTGATGAGCCGCGCATCGCCCCGAT
The DNA here is from genome assembly GCA_963204975.1 of Verrucomicrobiota bacterium. Lineage (GTDB taxonomy): Bacteria > Verrucomicrobiota > Verrucomicrobiia > Verrucomicrobiales > Verrucomicrobiaceae > JAEUHN01. The sequence goes on from CAUJJC010000275.1 coordinate 47,144, forward strand.
GCTGGCCTTCGTGCATGATGAACCACGCGCATTCGATGGCGTGGCCAGGGTTCAGCGTGCGGCCTTCGTGATGATCGATGACACTGCCATCAGGCGCGACGACCTCCATCAACGCGCCGAGGTCCGGCTTGAAGAAGTCGCGCTCGATCTCGGCGATGCTGGCGTCGATCCACTCTGTGCAAGTGCGCTCACGCACGCGCACGTCGCCCAGGTTCTCGCGCAGTTCCTGCGCCGTCATGATCGCGATCATCAGTGGCGCGATGCCTTTCATTGGACGTGTCGCCTCAAACTTCGGCGGCATCACACCAGACGTGAAGCTGTGGTGCAGATACGTGTCGAAGCACTTCACCGCGTCGTCCGCCGCACGCGATTCACCCGTGGCCTTGGCATACGCAGCATACGAGACGGCAGCGAAGGCTTCGCTGAAGACATAGCGCCGCATCCGCAGTGGTGCGCCTTCACGCGTCACGCTGAAATACATCTTCCCCTCGGGTGAAAAGCAGTGCGCACGATTGAACTCCACACACGATCTCGCCGCCTCCAGCCACTCGCTGCGTTGCTCCACGGTGTTGTAGAGCGTCGCGAACATCCAGCCCGCGCGACCTTGGAACCACACGCTCTTGTCCGTGTCGATCAGGCTGCCATCGCGATCCACGCAGGTCATGATGCCGCCGTGCTCGCGGTCCATGCCGTGCTTCAACCAGAACGGGATGACATCGTTGAGCAACGTGTCGCGATAGAGCGTGGCGTAGTTTGTCATCATGATGCCCAGTCGAGCACGACTTTACCACACTCGCCACTCTCCATCGCCGCGAAGCCCTTCTCGAACTCGGTGTAGTGAAAGCGATGAGTGATGACCGGCTTAATATTGAGGCCGCTCTCCAGCATCACGCTCATCTGATACCAGGTTTCATACATCTCGCGGCCGTAGATGCCTTTGATCATGAGCATGTTGAAGATCACCTTGTTCCAGTCGATGGCGATCTGCTCGCTGGGAATGCCGAGCATCGCGATCTTGCCGCCGTGGCACATGTTATCAATGAGGCTGCGGAAGGCGCTGGCATTGCCACTCATCTCCAGGCCCACATCGAAGCCTTCCTTCATGCCGAGCTGCCGCTGCACATCCTCGATCTTCTCATGCTTCACGTTGACCGCGCGCGTGGCACCCATTTGTCGCGCGAGGTCGAGACGATACTCGTTTACATCGGTGATGACGACGTGTCTTGCTCCCGCATGCTTCACTACTGGGATGGCCATGATTCCGATAGGACCAGCGCCCGTGATGAGCACGTCCTCACCCAGACATTCGAACGCGAGCGCCGTGTGAACGGCGTTGCCAAAGGGATCGAAGATGCTCGCCACTTCTTCGTCCACGCCGTCGCGATGATGCCAGACATTCGTCATCGGCACGCTGATGAATTCGGCAAAGGCACCCGTGCGATTCACGCCGATACCCACGGTGTCTTTGCAGAGATGGCGGCGTCCTGCGAGGCAGTTGCGACAGCGACCACACACGACGTGCCCCTCGGCGCTGACAATTTCACCTGGATGGAAGTCGTTCACATTCGATCCCACGCTCACCACTTCACCGACGAACTCGTGGCCCACCACCATGGGGACGGGAATCGTCTTCTGCGCCCAGGCATCCCATTTGTAGATGTGCAGGTCGGTGCCGCAGATGCCGGTTTTGTGAACCTTGATCAGCACATCGTTGATGCCGACTTCAGGCTCAGGCACATCTTGCAACCAGAGACCTCTTTGAGAGTGGGCTTTGACTAGAGCTTTCATCGTTTATGGGGAGGGAAGATGGGAAGGGCAATTCGATACCGGATGGCGCTGAGCCGAAGGAGCAGTGTGAGGGCGACGCCCAGCCACATCACGACAGGATTGCCGATCACTGGCACGAGCAAACAATAGCCAAGCGCACCCACGAACGCGGCCGTGGCATAGAGGTAGATTTCAGGCTGGAATACCATGGGCACACGGCTGGTCAGCATGTCGCGAATGATGCCCCCGGCGACTCCGGTGATCACCCCAAGTGCAATCGCCGGCACCATGGCAAATCCCAGAGCCAGACCCTTTTGTGTGCCGGCGATGGTGAAGAACGCGAGCGAGAAGGCATCCGCAATCTGTAGCAGGTTGGCCGGTGGCTCCCAGGTGCGGCAGACGAAAAACGCCATGATCGCAGTCGCACAAGCCGTGTAGAGATAGGGAGGCGAACGAAGCCAGTTCACAGGCGTGTCTCCAGCGATCACATCACGCAACGATCCGCCCCCCAGCGAGGTGACAAGCGCGAGCACGAGCACTCCGAACAGATCGAGACTCCGGCCTCGGGCCGCGAGGACGCCCGACAGGGCTCCCACAGCAATGCCGAAGTGATCGAGAATGGAATGAAGCTGCATGAGTGCGGAATAATGGACTCCAATCCATTATATCGGCAAGTAAATATTTTTTGTTTACCGCACGTCGATTCAATATATCGGAATCAACTCCCCATGCCCGCCCCCAAAAAGACCGCCAAGAATGCCGCCGACGCCATCAATGAAAACCTGGGCCGCCGGGTGAAGAAGCTGCGTGGTGATCGCGGCTGGTCGTTGGAAGAGCTGTCCAAGGTGAGCGGCGTGAGCAAGTCGATGCTCAGCGAGATCGAGCGCGAAAAGGCCAACCCTACGCTCAGCGTGACCTATCGCATCGCCAACGCCTTCGGCTTGAATTTGCAGGAGCTGATCGAGACCTCGGAGTCTGCCTCCGCCATTCAGGTCATCCGCAGCACTGAACGCTCGCAGGTTTATCGCTCGGACAAGCAATGCGAGATCCGCACGCTCTCGCCGCTGAACCTGGAGAAGGAAATCGAGTTCTACCAAGTCACGCTCAAACCCAAAGGTGAACTCCGCAGCCAGGCGCACTACGAGGGCACGCGCGAGTTCCTCACCGTCGAGCACGGGGCCATCCGCATCGAGTCCGGCAAAGACACCGCCGACCTCGCCAACCACGACTCCGCCACCTACCGAGCCGACATCCCGCACGCCATTGTGAACACGGGCAACCAGGAGGCTGTGGTGTTTCTGGTGGTGATTTATCGGTGAATGTAGAACTCAATCACAGGCTTGCGGCGTTCGATTCAGGCAGTAATCTGGCCAATATGATCGGGGCTTATGAAGAAACTGTCGCCTTTCTTGCGCGGGGAATGACTTCTGCGGAGTTGCTCGCGTTCAAGCCGTCCGAGGATGCATCAGCCCGCTTCGAGTGGCTGGTCCAAAAGGAGAAGGCGGAGGGCCTTCTCCCCGATGAGCAGGATGAACTTGATCGCACCATGGAGGTCGAGCGGGTGTTAAGTCTGGCCAAGGCACGAGCGCGGGCATCATTAGCACATCGATAGTCCATGAGTCGGTCGCACATTCCGGACTTACTTCGGGAATTAGTTCGACGACGTGCCGGGTGTGTCTGTGAGTATTGCCTGCTTCACGAAGACGACATCGTCCATCGTTTTCATGTCGATCATGTAATCAGTGAAAAGCACGGCGGCCCCACCGAGGATCACAATCTGGCCCTCTGCTGTCCCTTTTGTAACCGAGCCAAGGGCAGCGACGTCGGCAGCTTGGAAGGTGGCGAGTTCGTGCGCTTGTTCAATACACGCATCGACCGCTGGTCCGATCACTTCTCCCTGAAAGGCGATCTGATTACGCCGCTCACCACTGTGGGTGCGGTGACAGTGCGGGTGCTGTGCATCAATGCCGCCCATCGCCTCACGCTGCGACAATCCTTGAAGGAAGCGAGCTTGTTTCCGAGTGAACAGGCGCTGGCTACCATGAAGTAGCGAATTCTTGCTCGTAACCAGCTAAGTTGGACGGCGAGTTTGGCCGCATTTTCTCCTGAAAATGTGCCCGAGTCCGGCAAAGATACCGCCAACCACGACTCCGCAACCTACCGAGCCGATATCCCGCACGCCATTGTGAACACGGGCAACCAGGAGGCTGTGGTTTTCTTGGTGGTGATTTATCGGTGAAAATGAAGAAGGCGGTGAAGCATTGCTCCACCGCCTTTCGATGTGACTGCTGGACGGGGTGACTTACGGCACCGGGAAGCGCTTGTTCACTTCGTGCACTTCGGCGCGGATGGCGGCGAGGACTTCGGCGTTGTCTTTGTTGTCGAGGGCGCGCGCGATCCAGCCAGCGATGGTCTGCATCTCGGCTTCCTTCATGCCACGCGTGGTGACGGCAGGGGTGCCGAGGCGGATGCCGCCGCCGAGGGTGTTCTTCTCGGTGTCGTAGGGGATGCCGTTCTTGTTGCAGGTGATCGCTGCCTTGTCGAGCGTCTCGCTGGCGATCTTGCCGTTGAGACCCTTTGGACGCAGGTCCACGAGCATGAGGTGATTGTCCGTGCCGCCGCTGACGATGCGGAAGCCATGGCTGGTCATCGCAGCAGCGAGCGCCTGGGCGTTCTTCACGACCTGCTTCTGGTATTCGATGAACCCAGGCTGCAGCGCTTCGTGGAAGCACACCGCCTTGGCTGCGATGACGTGCATGAGTGGGCCGCCCTGCACGCCGGGGAAGACCTGGCTGTTGATCTTCTTGATGAGTTCCTCGCTGTTCGTGAGGATCATACCGCCGCGAGGTCCGCGCAGGGACTTGTGCGTGGTGGTAGTGACGAAGTCCGCGTATTCCATCGGCGAGGGATGCACGCCTGCGGCCACGAGACCGGCGATGTGCGCCATATCGACGAAGAGGTAAGCGCCCACGCTCTTGGCGATCTCGCTCATCTTCTTGAAGTCGATGATGCGCGGATAGGCGGAGGCACCGGCGGTGATCATCTTCGGCTGCTCGCGCTTGGCGACTTCGGCGAGTTCATCGTAGTCGATGAGTTCGTCGGACTGGCGGACGCCGTATTGGCAGAAGTTGTAGAAGCGGCCCGAGAAGTTGGCCAGATTGCCATGAGTCAAGTGACCGCCGTGGGCAAGGTTCATGCCGAGCACCTTGTCGCCGGGCTGGAGCACGCTGAAATAGACAGCGGCGTTGGCTTGCGAGCCGGAGTGCGGCTGCACGTTGGCGAACTTCGCACCGAAGAGCTTGCAGGCGCGGTCGATGGCGAGTTGCTCGGCCTTATCGACTTCCTCGCAGCCGCCATACCAGCGCTTGGCGGGATAGCCTTCCGCATACTTGTTGGTCAGGCAGGAGCCCTGAGCGGCCATGACGGCGCGCGAAGTAAAGTTCTCGCTCGCGATGAGTTCGATGTGGTCCTGCTGACGCAGCGCTTCGCCACGCACGATGGCGGCGATTTCGGGGTCGGTGGCTTCGAGGATGTCGTTGGGGGTCTTGTTCATGTTCATCTTGTCAACTCTGCGTCCATGGCGTCCGCCGCTGAAGCTCGCGCTCAGCCAGGCATCGGCGATGGCATTTCCTTGTTCGGGGGAAGTGGCTTTGGCACCCATCACCAGCACGTTGCTGTTGTTGTGCTCGCGCGTGATCTTGGCGGTCTCAACATCGGCCACAAGGCTGGCTTGGATGCCTGGGTGGCGGTTCGCCGCGATGCTCATGCCGATGCCCGTGGTGCAGAAGAGCATGCCTGCATCTGCGCTGCCATCGAGCACGCGCGAGGTCACGAGATCAGCGAAGTCCGGGTAATCCACAGACGCATGACCATGCGTGCCCAGGTCATCCACGGCATAACCTTTCTCACGGAGGTAGGCGACAACGCTGTCCTTCAGATCAACGGCACCGTGATCGGCACCCATGGCTATGCGCTGACTCATGCTTCTTCGCTCTTCGGTTTGGTGGTTTGTTCGATGTAGGCGAGCACCGTGGGCAGGAGCTTTTCCAGCATCCAGCGCGTGTCGTCATAGATGCGGCGCGGGCCGCCGAAGGGATCGGTCACGTCCGCGTTGCGCAGCATGTCCTCGGCGGCGAACTCGCTCACGAGATACGCTTTGCCGTCGGCCTCGGGGAACTCATCGACCACGGCCTCCAGGTGATGCTTCGCCATGGTGAAAATGTGCGTCGCTTGCTCGACCAGATCGCGAGTCAGCGGACGGCTCTTGAACCCGCTCACGTCCACGCCCTTTTCCTTCAAGATGTCAGCGGTGTGCTTGCTCGCATTGCCACCGGGCATCGCGGCGACGCCTGCTGAGCCAACCTGGTAGTCGCTGCGGTCCTTGACCAGTTCGCGGAAAAGCCCCTCAGCCATCGGGCTGCGGCAGGTGTTTCCGGTGCAGACAAAAAGGACGTGTTTCAAGGCGAAGACCGGCGGGCTTGCCGGGCGTTCAGAGTGCCCCGCTGGCTGCCCTTGTCAAAAGGGGAATCGGAGCGAAGTGCCGGGCGCGGCATTGCCATTTCGCAGATCGCTATTCGATCTTGGGTGACCTCGGCTCGGGTAGCACGGTGTCGATGGTGTCCGGCAGTTTGGGGAGTTCCACCGGCTGAAATTTCTCCCCTGAGGGCACGAGGTGCGGCTCGGTAGAGCTGGTAGTCGTCTGTGTAGGCGAGGCGAGGCTGTCGAGCAGCGGCGAGCCGGGATGGAACACTCGGAGCAGATTGCGGATGACGTTGGCGTTGGCTTCAGGCGTGTATTCAGTGCTGAACTTGGGTTCCGCGTATAGGGGCTCGAACTCGACCCGCGCGGTGCTAGCGGGTATGTCCACTGGCGGCAAACTGGAACCTCGACCGGGCACGTAATCGTAGCTGCGGCCATCGCTGGAGACGATGATGTCGGCGGGCTTGAAGCTGCCGAGCGGCCAGGGATTGGGGTAGCGACGGCGGGGTGGCCCTTGCGTAATTTGGGTTAAGTCACTGAGCCGTGAGTTCACCTGCTCAAGTTTCGCAAATATTGCCGGCGTGGCCTTAACCTGGTTCTGCGGAATGCCGGACATGATCTTCTGTGCCGCTCCTTGTGTCATCGCCAAGACTTTTAGAAACTCAACAGTGCGAACTCGAGCCCTGCCATTCGCAACCACCTCTCCCCCAGCGGACAGTTGCACCTCGACATCTGGATCGATTGCGTCCCAGGTGGTCTGCTTGTTCCGATGAAAAATGGCGGGACCACGCAGGATGTAGAAATCGCCCCGGCTCTCCAATTGCCCACTGTGCCGGATGTTGGTGAGATGGACCTTGTCAGATCGTGAGTTCAACAACCAGTCCACAGTCAACCACGAGGGCAACGCCGACGCATCCGCAGATGTGGAGCCCTTGTCGGGCATGACATGCTTTGGCGCGCTGGGACGCAGCTTGGTGAGGGCCGCATCGAGTGCGGGCAGTTCACCGGGTTTGATGAAACCGAAGTGCACGGGGCCGTGGAAGGACATTTTACCGGTGTTCGAGACCATGACGTTCGCTTTCTGCCCGCTGATCAGTATCTGGCCGTTTACCACGACCACGTTGCCGGTGAACATGGTGACCCCTTCGGCATCCGGTTTCTCGTGGCGCTTCATTTCACCATCATAGAAGAAGCAAGCGGGACCTGGGGAATCCATGAGCGGATCGTTGGGAAGCAATTTGAAGGGCACGGAGGTGGACTTCGCAGACTGGAGCCACTCGGCATTGATCCAGGCAGGTGGCGGGTCGGGTTTCTTGGGCTGGCCTTTGACCGCGCGTTGCCAGTGCTCAGGCAGCACGTCGAGGCTGGTGACGAAAGTGGCTTCGTCAGCGTCGATGGTTGCTTTGCCGTTCTTGCCAACGGTGATCCGCCCGTCGCCATGGAAGAACTGGACGCGAGTGGGATGCTTCGTGTCGATCAACGCGATGTCGGTGGCGCGTATCGGGCCAGCTGAAAGGTTCTGTGCGTTGGGCTGATAAAGGATCGTGGTGCCTGGATCGGCGGGCACGCTGAGACGGCTGGCCGTGTCGAGCCACTGCTGATCGAGCGCTTCGATCCAGCTCACGGCTTTCAGCTTCTTGAGCGCGCCCTCCATGATCTCTTTGGCGATCAGTGCGGCGACGGCTCCTCCGCTGACGCTTTCGCCGAAGCTGCCTTCATAAACGACGGTGACGACGAGCTTGGGGTTGTCAGCAGGCGCGAAGCCGGTGAACCAGGCGAGGGATTTGCTCCTGTCGGGATCTTCGTTCACCACCCATTGCGCGGTGCCGCTTTTTCCAGCGACGGTGACGCCTTCAACCATCGCGTTATGGCCGGTGCCGCCGTCGCCTTGCACGCTCTCGATCATGCCGCGCTTCACGAGGTCGAGGTGCTCGGGCTTGAGCCCTTTCGCGATGAGGTCGGTGCGCACCTGGGCGGGCTCGCGGGTCTTGAGCAGGCGGGGTGTGAGCACCTTGCCGCCATTGCTGATCGCGGCGGTGGCCACAGCGACTTGCAGCGGTGTGGCGGTGGTGATTTGCCCGATGGCGATGCTCGCGAGGATGCCGGGCGGTATCGGGCGGTCCAATGTTTGTAGGTAGTAGGCGTCGGTGGGGAGGAAGGTTTTGCCTTCCACCAACGGAATGCCGGTGGGTGAGCCGAAGCCAAGGTCGCTGGCCATGCTGGTGATGGGGTCGGCTCCTGTCTTGAGCGCGGCCTGGTAGAACCAGGTGTTGCACGAGCGCTTGATGGCCGTGACGAGGTCGATGGAGCCTTCAGGATACTTGTGCCAGTTGCGAAAGGTGCGGTCGCCGATCTTAAACTCGGGCGAGCCGTCGAAGATCGTCTTCTCGTCGATGGCTCCGCTCTTCAATCCGGCGAGCGCGGTGACGAGCTTGAACGTGGACGCGGGGAAGTAGACAGACTGGAAGGCGCGGCCAAAGAGGGGGGTCTTGGTGTCCTTGACTAGCTCCTCAAAATGTTTGACCGAGATGCGTGGCACGAAGTCGTTCGGGTTGAACATGGGATTCGAGGCGAGGGCGAGGATGTCGCCGGTGTTCGGATCGAGCACGACGGCGGCTCCGCCTCTGGGGGAGCGCTTCTGGAGTATGCTCTCTGCAAGGGCCTGGATTTCAGCATCGAGCGTGAGCTGCACGTCTTGCTTTGCAGCGAGTGTGGCTTCTTGCGACAGCTCAATGCCAGAGCGGCCGAAGAGTTCGGGTTTTCCACGGTTGACCTGACCTGCGAAGCCGAGCACATGCGCGGCGAGAGTTTGCTTCGGGTAACGTCGCTCGCCGATGCTGGGGCTCTCGGCGTGGACAACGCCGTTGCGGTCGTGGATTCGACCGCGCGGCGGGGCATCGGCTTGGGCGCGAGGCTGGATGCCAAAGCCAGAGGCAAGAATGATCAGGGTAATCAAGGGCCAGGCATTGAGCCGCATCGGGGCGGGAGGAGGCAGGAGCAGGCGGCGGATGCGGGTGAGCACGGGCATGTGTCCAGTGGCGGCGAGGGCGAGCGAAGGACTGCCATCAAGGGCAAGCCGACCAAGTGCCTGCGCCAGCGTGTGGCGCTCGATGCCGCGCGCGGTGGCGAGATCGTCGGCACATAGTTCGCGGTCCTCGCGAGCGCGACGGCTGATCCACCACACGGCGGGATGGAAGAAGAGAAGCGTCTCGATCGCGCACTGGAGAAGATTAAGCACGTCGTCCCAGCGGCGGAGGTGCGCGAGTTCGTGGGCGAGCAGGGCTTCGACTTGATCGGGTGAGAAGCCGGTGAGCACACTGGCAGGCAGCAGCACCACGGGCCGCAGCGTACCGATGACCATGGGCGCGAGCGCTCTGGCGGAGACGATCACCCTGTAGCCGCGCCGCAGGCCAAGGCGTGAGGCGATGCCGCGTGCGACGGCGAGGAGGGCATCGGGCGCAGGCTCCGTGTCGCGAGTGCGCAGACGATGCAGCCACCACAGGGCTCCGGCATGGCGCAGCGTGAGCAAGATCACGCCGATCAGCCATGCAGCCGCCAGGGCAGGCAAGGCACGGCGTGACTGCGTGAGCGCCTGGAGATGGGGCATATAGGGCGTATAAGCCGTATAGGACATAGATGTCCTATACGCAGCACCCTGGACCTGCGCGCCTGCCTCCTGGCCACTCGCCGAAGAACCCAGTGCCTCCGCATCGCCCACCTCCCCCTCGACCGAAGGGCTGACCACCTGCGTCTGCATCCGTGGCACCGCTTTCTCCGCCCACAGGCCTGCCACTGGCCACGCGACGCACGCCACCAATGCGATCATCGCCAGCAGGTGCCGGGCCTGCGGACTGCGGAAGAACCATCGGCTAACGATCAGCACGACGGCGATGGCGGTGATATGCCAGAGCGAGTGCAGGAGCATCCAGCCGATGCGTTCAGCAAGCGGGGAGCTGAGGAGCGTGTTCATGATTTGCCACGGGTTTGCTGGTTGAGGAGCTTCTGAATCTCGGCGGCCTCGGCCTTGCTGAGCTTCGTGGTGCCGAGCGCTTGCAGCACGAGTTCGCTCACACTGCCCTGGAAGAGCCGGTCGAGCAGATCGCCCACCATTTGCTTCTTCGTCGTGTCTGGCGACACGGCCGGGCTGTAGCTATGGGTGCGGTCAGCGTCGTCGCGAGTGACGAGACCCTTCTCCGTCATGATCTGGAAAAACTTGAGCACCGTGGTGTAGGCGAGCGGTGGATCGCGCTCCTCGTTCAAGGTCTCCATCACCTCGCGCACGGTGGCGGGATGCTTTTTCCAGAGCGCGCGCAGGATGGCGAGTTCGGACTCGGTCGGCTTGGGCAGATCGGACATGGCGCGGTTCTACTAATTTCTTCGTTTTTAGTCAACGAATAATTTAGTAGATCGCCACGAACGAGTTTGAAGAGGAGTTTGCGCGGTGCAGCTTCAGCGCTCGTTCCGATCCGCAAACCTCGCTCCATCAAGGGCTGGCACAAGAAAGCCGCACTTCCTGGCTGCATGAATGGACGGTGATGCTTTAATCGCCGCTCCCATGACTTACCCCCAAGTCCAAGACTCCCTTCGTTCGTCTCCTCGCGCCTGGCTTGTGACCGGTGCTGCTGGATTCATCGGTTCCCACGTTGTCGAAAAACTCCTCTCCCTCGGCCAGCGCGTGCGAGTGATGGACAACTACTTCTCCAGCACGCCGCGCAATCTGGAGATCGTGCGCGGCATCGTGGGCGACGAGGCCGCCGGACGCCTTGAGTTTGTCCAGGGCGACATCCGTTCGGGAGCTGACTGCGCCCATGCGGTGCAAGGCATGGATCAAGTCATTCACCTCGCCGCGATGGGCAGCGTGCCCATGTCGATGGACAAGCCGCTGGAGTGCAATGAGATCAACGTGACAGGCACGCTGAACATGATGCAGGCCGCCCACTCGTCAGGCATCCGGCGCTTCGTCTATGCTAGCAGCAGCGCGGTGTATGGTGACGATGCCTTGCCCACGAAGGTGGAGCACAGCCTGGGCCGGCCTTTGTCGCCGTATGCGGCGAGCAAGTTCATCGACGAGGTCTATGCACGCACCTACCTGATGGCGTATGGATTGCAGACCGTAGGCCTGCGCTTCTTCAATGTCTTCGGCCCCCGGCAGGACCCCAAGGGAGCCTACGCCGCCGTCATTCCCTGCTGGATCAGCCAGATGCAGAACAACGAGCCGGTTTACATCAACGGCACGGGCGAGAACACGCGCGACTTCTGCTTCGTGCGCGACGTGGTGCAGGCCTTGATCCTGGCCAGCATGACAACGAACGAGGAAGCCTTCGGCAACGCCTTCAATGTCGGCCTCGGCAAGGCCACCGACCTCAACGAACTGTTCTCAACAATCCGCACGCTGGTGCAGGAGCAATCGGGCAAAGCGGTCCCCGACGTGATTCATCGCGCGCCTCGAGCAGGCGACATCCTGCACTCCTGCGCGAATACGGATCGAGTGCAAAGCGTGCTGCAGTTTGCGCCTGAATACTCCGTGATGGAAGGCCTGCGAATCACCGTGGCGAACTGAACCATGAACGCACTCGACACGCTCAACGCGATCATCCGCCATCGCCGCACGATCAAGCCACAGAGCATGGATGCGGCGAAGCCCGTTGATCGCGCCTTGCTCATGTCCTTGCTGGAAAACGGCACCTGGGCACCCACGCATGGCGTGACGGAGCCGTGGCGGTTCCGCGTCTAATGAAGGCGACTCACGAGCCGCGCTGGCGAAGGCACTCGGTGAACTCTACCAGGCGACCACACCACCGAACGAGTTTCGTGACGACAAACTGATCAAGCTCAGTGAGAACGCCCTCCTTGCACCCACGGTCGTGGTGGTGTCGATGCAGCGCAGCGTGGGACACAAGGTGCCCGCCATCGAAGAACTCGAGGCCGTGGCCTGCGCGATGCAAAACATCATGCTCAGCGCTGCGGCGGTGGAGCTGGGTTCCTTCTGGAGTTCACCTCCGCTGATCGAGACGAATGAATTCCGCCAGTGGCTGGGCATCGGAGCCGAAGACCAATGCCTGGGGCTGCTCTACCTTGGCTGGCCGAAGAGCGGATTCGAGTGGCCCAAAAGCCAGCGCAAACCCGTCGAGAGTTTCGTTTCCTGGGCGTGATTCACTGACCAAAGCCGGTGCCCTTGACGAGCGTCTTCACGCGCAGCAGGAACATGTCTGCCGTGATGTAAATCGTGGAGCCGTCATCACCGAAAGCGCAGTTGCCCGTGGCCTGTCCGGTGAGGATGGAGCCCAGGTGCTTGCCTTCTTTGGTGATGATGAGCACGCCTCCTGGACCAGTGGTCCAGATATTGCCCTGGGTGTCCACCTTCATGCCATCGCACAGGCCTTTGCGAGTGGGTGATTTCAGCGGCTGAGCATCGAACAGCACGCGACCGTTCTTCGCCTTGCGGATGACGTCGCCATTGTCCACCATCGCAATTTCGTTGAGATCATAGGCCATGATGCGCGTGCTCACGGGGTCGGAGACCGCGAGGTAGAGGGTGTTCTGGTCGGGGCTCAAGGCGATGCCATTGGGGAACTTCACGTCCTCGATAAGAAGCACCGCCTTGCCTGACTTGCCCACGGCATACACGCCATGGAATGGCAGCTCGGCCTTCGTCTTGTCCTTCAATCCATAAGGCGGGTCGGTGAAGTAAATGATGCCCTTCTTGTCGATGACGAGATCATTGGGACTGTTGAAGCGCTTGCCGTCGTAGCGGTCGGCGAGCGAGGTGAAGCTACCGTCCTTTTCGAGGCGGGCGATGCGACGCTCGCCATGCTGGCAGAGGATGAGATTTCCCGCTGCATCCACCGCGAGACCATTGGAGCCCTGACCATCATTGCGAAGACTGCCGCTGGGCTTGAGCACGACGGAGGCTGCGCTGTCGCCTTCCTTCCAGCCGAAGACGGTGTTCTCCGGCACATCAGAGAACACGATGCGACCATCACGCCAGACGGGGCCTTCGGACCAATTGAAGCCCGTGGCGAGGACTTCGATCTTCGCATCCTTGGCGAGCAAGGCATCCAGGGCGGGATCGAGGCGCTCGATGCTGCCATCGAAGGGCGGCACGGGTTCAGCAGCGAGGGCGGGCAAGGCGGCGACGAGGAGCAAGGACAAGGCTTTCATGCGGTCCCGAGTATGGGAAGTGGGTCTGCGGGACACAAGCCAGATTCGCGACCCGTGCTCGACAAGCCAAGCCTCACAGCCTAGATGCACTCATGGCATCATTGATCATTTTCCCTCGCGCACGCATTTTTCACGGACACGACTGGGTTTACGCCAGCGACGTGCGCAATGCTTCGGGCGCCCCCCAACCTGGTGACGTGGTGATGCTGAAGGACTTCAAGCTGCGCCCGCTCGGCTCCGCGATTTACAATCCCAAGTCCCAAATCATCGCCCGCCGCATCTCGTTCCGTGCCGTGGACTTGGACCAGGAATTCTTCCTCCGCCGCATCGAGCGCGCGTGGGAACATCGCAAATCGCTGGGCATCGACACCACCGTCTGCCGCGTCGTCTGGAGTGAGGCCGATGGCCTGCCCGGCCTTGTGGTGGATCGCTACGGCGATCATGTGGTGTTTCAGACGCTGACCCTCGCCTTTGGCATGAGAGAGCACCTCATCGTTCGCGCCATCGAAGAGGTGCTCAAACCCAAGAGCATCACCGCCCGCAACGAAGGCAACATCCGCCTGGCCGAGGGCATGGAACTCGTGAAAAAGACCGTGGTCGGCGAGACTCCCCCACCTTTCCCGATTCAAGTCGCTGGCATGACCTTCCAAATCGACGTGATGGATGGCCAGAAGACAGGGCTCTACATTGACCAGATCGACAACTACGTCGGTGTTGGCCGTATGGCCAAGGGCCGCCGCACGCTGGACTGCTTCTGCAATCAAGGCGGATTCGCGCAAGCCGCCGCCCTCGGTGGTGCCTCGGAAGTGACCGCCATCGACGTTAGCGAGCCCGCGCTCAAGCAAGTGCAGGCCAATGCGCAGGCCGCCGGTGTGACGATCAAGACCATCGCGGAGAACGCCTTCGATTTCCTCAAGCGCAATGAAGCGGCGGGCGAAAAATACGATCTCATCATTCTCGATCCGCCATCCTTCACCCGCACCAAAGCCTCAGTAAATGATGCCCTGCGCGGCTACAAGGAAATCCACCTGCGCGCGATCAAGATGCTGGCTCCCGGTGGACGACTGGCCACCTTCAGCTGCTCGCATCATGTGAGCCTGGGTGAATTCTACAAGACGGTGCTTGATGCCGCCGTGGACGCGAAGCGCACGCTCCGCCTCGTAGAGCGCTTCGAACAGCGGCGCGATCATCCGATCATCGCAGGGCTTTCGGAGACAGAATACCTCCGGGGTTATGCGTTTGAATTGATGGCTTCCTGGTAGCCATTCCCCATGAGCACGACCGCCTATCTTCAATTCTCGACCACTGGCGCTCCGCAGGATGTGCTGGAACTGTTGCACCGTGAAATGCCCGCTCTCGGGCCTCACGATGTGCGAGTGGCGATGCGCTACGCACCGATCAATCCAGCGGATCTCAACTTCATCGAAGGCAACTACGGCCGCCCATCGAATCCGCCCGCTGTTCCTGGGCACGAAGGCAGTGGAGAGGTGGTGGAAATTGGAACGGAAGTGGAATCTCTGAGCATCGGTGACTTCGTCATTCCTCTGCATTCGGGCGGCACCTGGACGCAGCAACTCGTCGCACCGGAAGGCTACTTCGCGAAGCTGCCGGATCGCATCGACCTCATGCAAGCGAGCATGTTGCGAATCAATCCGGTGACGGCGTGGCGCTTGCTGGAGGATTACGTGGAACTCGTGCCCGGTGACTGGATCGTGCAAAACGCGGCGAACTCGGGCGTGGGACGTGCCTTGATCCAGATCGCCAAGCAGCGAGGCATCCGCACACTGAACTTTGTGCGCCGCGCGGAACTCATCAATGAACTCAAGGACCTCGGGGCTGATGAGGTGCTCGTCGATGACGATGCAGGCGTGGACGCCGCACGACAAATCCTACAGCACAACACACCACGCCTCGCCGCGAATGCGGTGGGTGGCGATAGTGCGGTGCGGCTGATGGAGGTGCTCGCCGCGCATGGCACGATGGTGACCTACGGGGCGATGAGCCGCCGCAGCCTCAAGGTGCCCAACAAGTTCCTCATCTTCAAAGATCTGTCCCTGCGCGGCCTGTGGGTGACAAAGTGGTTCGAAAGCGCCAGCCACGCGGAGATCACTGAGGTGCTGCGTCCGCTGGCAGCCATGGTGGTCGAGGACAACCTCGTCACCGCCGTAGATGCGGTGGTTCCGCTCAAGGATTATCGCCGCGCCGTGCAGCGTGCGATGGAAGGCGGACGTAGTGGGAAAGTGGTCATCGACTTGGCCGCCGCAGATTGAGGCAGATGCACCAAAGAACCAGGGAACGTCAGGCGTTCACTCAGACGCAGACGGTGAACACGGGCGAAAGTCCAGTTTGCGCCGTTCTGTTTCACACATTATCAATCCCCCCATGAACACACACCTTCTTGCCATCGGACCCCTCGGAACCTGGGAAATGGTCGTCATCGCCTTGCTCGTGCTGGTTCTCTTTGGCGCGAAAAAACTTCCCACCTTTGCCCGCAGCCTCGGCCGCAGCATGGGTGAATTCCGTCGTGCTAAAGACGAGTTCGAACAGGAGCTTCATCGTGCCCAGGACGACGCCGAGCGTCCCGCGATCAAGCCTGAAGCCGCCTCCAAAACGGTAGCTGTGGACCGCCAGCGCGATCACGAAGACGCCTGACATGATTTCACGCCTGCCATCGCAGCGCATTCAAAGGCGGCCAGCAGCAATGCTCGTCGCCTTTTTTCTGTGCCTCGGAGGAACTGCGAACCTCAACGCTCAAGCCGAGAAAACGGAGGCCTCCCGCGAGGACGCCATTGTCTTCTGCTCCTACAATCTGAAGAACTGGCTGATGATGGATCGCACCTTCAAGAAAACCGGCAAGCTGACGGGCAAGCCGGAGAAGGAGAAGGCCAAGGTGATCGAGTTCCTCAAGGCGATCCACCCCGATGTGCTCGGAGTATGCGAGATAGGTAGCGACGACGATGTGGCCGATCTCAAGAAACGCCTCGCAGATGTGGGACTCGACTACCCTTTCACCGAGCGTGCCCACGGCGGTGATCCCGTTCGTGCCCTTGCTTTGTTGAGCAAGTTCCCCATCACGGCCAGGAATTCCCAGACCAGCCTCAGCTACCAACTGGGCGAACTCACACTGCCGTTTCAGCGTGGCATTCTCGACGTGACAATCGAGGTGAATCCTCAATTCAAGCTGCGCTGCCTGGGTGTGCATCTGAAGTCCATGCGCACTATTCCCGAAGCAGACCAAGCCCTGATGCGCCGCAACGAAGCCTACCTCGTGCGCAAGCATGTGGAGGGGATCATGAAGGCGGAACCAGGAACGAAATTACTGGCCTACGGCGACTTCAACGATCATCCCAAGAACGATCCCATCGTTGCCATTCGCGGTGATCGCGCCGTGCCTGAGAATTCACTGAGCGATGTGCCCCTGCGTGATGTGAACGGCCTCGTCTGGACGCACTCCTATGAATGGGAGGACAGCTACTCGCGCCTCGACTATGCCTTCGTCAACCGGGCGCTGCATCCGCATGTGAGCTTCCGCCGCTCCTACATCTTCTGGGACAAGGATTTCGACAAGGCCAGCGATCACCGCCCACTCGTCCTTCAGTTGTCCCTCAAGTCCACGAAAGCCGAGCCGAAGAAGGCGGAGCCGGTGGCAAAGTGAGAATCGCAGCTTGCACGACCACTGCGCTGCCCTTACAAACCGGGCGTCTGATGAACCTCAAACCTGCCAGCCTCCATGTGAAGCGAGCTACCGTCGTAGCCCGCCGAGTTTGGCTTGCCTAGCCCCCTTGGTTTGACGTTCTCCCAGCTCTGTTGAAGCACTCCTCGCCTCCTCATTCAGACGCCAGCACCTCCCAGGTGGAACATCAAACCCGTTCCACCTCCATGAGCACTGAAACTGCTGAATCCCCTCTGCCAATGAAGCCCCGCATCAACGTGCGCGAGGGCTCCATCTGGATGCTGGTCTCCCTGCTTTGCTTCACAGCCAATTCCCTGCTGCTGAAATACTTCGCCACCAGCCGCCACATTGATCCCTGGGTGTCGATGGCCTTTCGCTTCGGCATCGGGCTCGCCTTGACCTGGCTGATCTTCACCCCCAGCGGCACGCTGAATTTGGGGCGAAGCTTCAAGAGCTGGTTGCTCGCCTCACGCGGTGTCTTTGGCGGGTTGGGCACGGCGGCTTATTACTTCAGCATCGGGCACATGGGTGCGGGCAAGGCAACGCTGGTGGGCAACACTTGGTGCGTGTTCTCTGCCATCATGGCCATGTTCGTTCTGGGTGAAAAGCTCACGCGCGGCAAGGCTGCGGGCATTGCCATCACGCTCGCAGGTCTCGCCCTGCTGACGGGCCTGGCACCAGGCACTCTGGGCACCTTTGGCCAATGGGAGCTGGTGGCCCTCGTCGGCGCACTGCTGGCGGCTGCGGTCGTCGTCATGATTCGGCAGCTCACCGCCACCGAAACCAGCGCCACCATCTTCGCTTCGCAGTGCATCTATGGCTTGCTCCTGGCTTTACCCTTCGCTGTGCTGAAGGCACCGCATCTCGATGCGATTGATGTGGTCCTGCTTATGGTCGCTTCATTGTGCGCCGCTGCGGGACAACTGGCGATGACCGAGGGTTTTCGCTTCCTGACTGTGGCGGTCGGCGGTGCCTTTCAAATCACGCTTCCGGTGGTGATTTCGATCGGGAGCATCGCGCTATTTAACGAACCTTTCAGTCTGGTGCAGGTCCTCGGTGCCGTATTGATCCTGGCGGGCTCCTTCCAAACAGTGCGGAAGTGACCGAAGAGTGCGCCCGCTGGCCATTCGCAAGCGTTGTTGGCCAAAGGGCTCGCACCAGAAAGAACCGCTTGCCCCTTCCCGTTCCCTCGCCGCTTTTAATCCTTTCCTCATGAGCATGATCCTCCGTTCCTCCATCGTGCTGGCGCTTAGCGCTGGCGTTGCCCTGGCAGAATCCAAACCCGGTGAGTGGCCCGCCTTTCGCGGCACCAACAACGGCCTCGCCGTAGCCCCCAAAAGCGTGCGCGACTGGAAGCGTGTGCAGTTGAAGAAGGTGTGGAAGGAAGACACGCCTGCGGGATTTAGTTCGTTTGCAGTCGCTGGGGGCAAGGCCTACACCATCGTGACGGACGAAGTCGATGGAAACAAAGGCGAGGTGCTCGTGGCGCACGATGCGAAGACCGGTAAGAAAGCCTGGAGCAAGCCCCTGGGCGTGATCTCCAAGTATGATGGTGGCGGTGATGCTGGCACCAATGAGAACAAAGGTGGCGATGGTCCTCGCTCGACTCCCGTGGTCGATGGCGGCCTTGTTTATGCCATTGATGCCAACCTGGGCGTGTATTGCTTCAATGCTCTGGACGGCAAGCCAGTTTGGTCGCACGACGTGATGAAGGAAAACGCAGGCGTGCAGATCAAGTGGCAAAACGCCGCCTCCCCGCTCATCGACGGCAACGTCCTGCTGATGTGCGGCGGTGGTCCTGGCCAAGCGCTAATCGGCTTTGACAAGGCAACCGGCAAAATTCTCTGGAAGGGCGAGGACGACAAGATGACCCACGCCACTCCTGTCTCGGCTGACATTCTGGGCGTGCATCAGGTCATCTTCTTCACTCAGAAAGGCTTGGTCGCCGTGGTCCCAGACAGCGGCAAGGTCCTCTGGCGTGCCGAATACAAGTTCGCCGTCTCCACCGCCGCCTCCCCCGTGGTCTGGAATGACATCGTCTATTGCTCCGCCGGCTACGGCGTAGGCGCTGGTGCCTTCAAGATCAGCAAGGAAGGCGACGGCATGCAAGCTGCCCCGATCTGGCGCAAGGAAGGCAACGATCTCGCCAATCACTGGAGCACTCCCGTAGTCAAAGACGGTTTCCTCTACGGCATGTTCAGCTTCAAAGAATATGGCAAAGGCCCCGTCGCCTGCGTGGACATCCGCACGGGCGATGTGAAATGGAAGGAGGAAGGCTTTGGCCCAGGACAGGTCATCCTCGCTGACAAGACCCTCGTGGCGATCAGCGACAAGGGTGAGATCGTCTTCATCGAAGCCTCGCCAGAGAAATACAACGAACTAAGCCGTGACCAAGTCGTGAAGGGCAAGGTCTGGAGCTATCCCGTGCTGGCCTACGATCACCTCTATGCCCGCAGCACCATGGAAGGTGGTTGCTGGGAACTGAAGTAGTCCGCCACGAGTCGCTGACGAATCAAATGAAAGCCCGGTCCTCGCGGATCGGGCTTTTTGTTTGAGTGGGATGCTGAATCAAATCCCTCGTTCGCCCAGCAGCACACTCTCCTTCGGCACGCGAGCGCGTCGGAGCTTGAACTGCTTCACCGCCTTCTCTTCGAGATGGGCGACGGCCTCGTCGATTGAATCCGTGAAAAGCATCAAATCGAGATCCTCCGGACTGATCGTGCCTCCCGATACCATCTTTTCGAGAAAGTCCCGGAGGTCCGTCCAGTATTCCTTGCCCATCAGCACTACGGGGAAGTTCTCTAGCTTGCCGGTCTGGATCAAGGTCAGCGCCTCGAACATCTCATCCATGGTGCCAAAACCTCCCGGCATGATCACAAAACCATAGCTATATTTGATGAGCAGCGTTTTGCGGACGAAGAAGTGTTTGATGTCCACTGACCGATCCAGGTAGGGATTCTGCTTTTGTTCGAAAGGCAGGATAATATTGCAGCCCACACTACGCCCGCCCACGTCCTTGGCCCCACGATTGGCGGCCTCCATGATGCCCGGACCACCGCCCGTCATCACCGTAAAGCCCATCTTGGAAATCGCCGCCCCGAGCTTTCTCGTGAGCACATAATATGGGTGATCCTCCTTGTAGCGGGCGGAACCAAACACCGTCACGCAAGGACCCACAAAGTGGAGCGCACGAAATCCAACCAGGAAATCCTTCACCACGCTCATGAGCAGGCTGAAGTCCCTGGATCGCGGATTAGGACCTGCGAGCAACAGGCGGTCTTGAAAAGCCGTCGTAAACTCCTCCTCGGCTTTGATTTCACTCGGGCTGGGGGGAGGCCCACCATGGGGCAATGTTTTTGCGGCGGATTCGGGGATCATCTGGCTGGAAGCGTTGACTATGATCAGAACCCCACTAAAGGCAAAGCTGCTCAACGATTTTTGCCTGGAACTGAAAAAAGCGAGATTGACCTTGCCAACCAGAGGCGATTTTTGCTAACAATGATACCACCCGCATGAAAAAGCGCTTCCTACTTACCCTTACCGCCCTCCTCACCATTGGCAGCATGGCCATGGCTGACATCCAATCTCCTCCAGGAGGCCAGTTTAACTGGAGCCGCAAGCTCTCGCGTGCCATCGCCAATCTGGCTTACGCCCCCTTCGAAATTCCTTCATACGCCATGCGTTCGCTGCGAAGCGAGGGCAACGTGGGCTCCAATGTAATCGCCCCTATCGAAGGCCTCAAGCGCACTGCCGTCCGCATCGGTTACGGTGTGTTTGAAGTCGTGACTTTCCCAGTTCCTGCTTACAAGGCGACCTACCGTCCGCCGTATTATCGCAAGCAGCGTATCGACCCCTGGTTCGGCTACGATGAGTTCCCGCCACAGTTTGGCATTGCGGCTCAATCGACCTACAGCCGCACCCAGAGCTGGTAAATTTGGCTTATATACGTTCGTGGTTCTGTGTGGGAAGGCCCAGCCGTGAGGCTGGGCTTTTCTTTTTCCCGCAAGCTGCCAATGATTGAGGATCATGCTTCCGAAGACTTTGATACTGATGGGTGTATGCGGCTGCGGCAAAACGCGAGTCGGCGAGATGCTCGCTCGCGAGACTGGAGCCATCTTTGAAGACGCTGACAACTTTCATACTGAAGCGGCCAAAGACAAGATGCGCGCGGGCACACCCCTCACGGACGATGACCGCTGGCCGTGGTTTGACCGTCTCCGCGCCCGCATGGTGGAAATGCGGGACAAGGTGCCGCTCTACATCCTCGCCTGCTCGGCGCTGAAGCAGAAATATCGAGACTATCTCCGCGCAGACGATCCAACCGAGGTGCTCCAGTTCGTCTTCCTTGATGGGAGCTTCGAATTGATCGAGAACCGGATGTCACGCCGCAAGGGGCATTACATGCCGGTCAGTCTCCTGCAAAGCCAGTTCGCGATACTGGAGCGACCGACCGACGCGGTCACCGTTTCCATCGAGCCGCCGCCAAAGAAGATCGTGGCCGACATCCTGCGCAAGCTAGGCTGAGTAGCGTCCTTTGCGCGGTCCGCTCATCCACTTCCACGCGCTTTCAATGTGGCTGCGCGGGTCCTTGAACTGGGCCTCCCAGCCCAGCACAGCCTTGGCCTTGGCGGGGTTGCAGATCAGCTCGCTTGGATCGCCGGCACGACGCGGGCCGTATTGCACGGGCACCTTCTGGCCGGTGACGGACTCGGCAGTTTGGATGATCTCCTTCACACTGAAGCCACGTCCGGTGCCGAGATTGACGGCGGTCGTTTCGCCGCCCTGGCGCAGGTAGTTCAGCGCCAGCGCATGGGCCGAGGCCAAATCATTGACGTGGATGTAGTCGCGGATGCAGGTGCCATCAGCAGTTGGATAGTCAGTGCCGAAGACGGTGATGGCGTCAATTTCTCCCGTGATAGCCATCAAGATGCGAGGAATAAGATGGGTCTCGGGGCTGTGATCTTCGCCGATCTCGCCCTCAAGATCACAACCACTCGCATTGAAGTAACGCAGGAAGACACACCGCAGGCCCCAGGCGATGCCGCAATCTCGGAGCACACGCTCCAGCATCCATTTGCTTGCACCATACGGATTCACTGGCTGTTGCGGGTGGTCCTCGCTCATCGGCATGAATTGCGGATCGCCATACGTCGCGCAGGTGCTGGAGAAAATGAACTGCTTGCAGCCGTGCCTCTGCATCGCGTCAAGCAACGTGAGCGGTGCTGCGAGGTTGTTGCGATAGTATTTGAGCGGATCAGTGACGGACTCTCCGACAAAGGCGAATGCTGCGAAATGCAGGACGGCCTCAATCTTGTGCTGTGTGAAGAGGCTTTCGACCAGGGCAGCATCGCTCATGTCACCACGGACAAAGGTCACGCGGTCCAATGAAAGTGCCTCTACATGGCCAAAGACGAGGTTGTCGAGCACGATGATGCTTTCGTGCTGCGTGAGCAGATGGCGAACGGTGTGAGAGCCGATGTAGCCTGCGCCACCGGTAACAAGGAGAGAGCCAGAAGAGGACATCCGCAGACTGTCCCGAAGACACGCCAGGATGCAACACCCTCAAGCGGGTGGCGACACCTCCATCAGTTCGTTTCCTTGCCTTGACCACGCTCTTGCTACCGCTAGTCTCGCGCCCACTATGGACACCGTCAGACTCGGCATCGTTGGACTCGGCAACATGGGCAAGGCCCATCTCGCAAACATTCGTGCGGGCAAAGTGCCCGGACTTCGCGTCACCGCATTGTGCGAAAGCCATGGAACTATTCCCCCGCTTCAGGACGGCGAGACCGCGTTCACTGACGTGAGCAATATGATCGACTCCGGTCTCATCGACGCGATCCTCATTTGCACACCGCACTTCAGTCACACCACCATCGGCATCGAGGCGCTGACGAAGGGACTGCATGTGTTGGTCGAGAAGCCGATCTCCGTTCACAAGGCGGACTGCGAGCGGCTCATCGCGGCGCACACAGACAAGAGCAAAATCTTTGCAGCCATGTTCAACATGCGCACGAGCCCGACCTTCAAGAAGGTGAAGGACCTCATCGACAGCGGCGAACTCGGCGAGATTCGTCGTGTGCACTGGGAAGTCACGAACTGGTTCCGCACCAACTACTACTACGCGACCGGCGGCTGGCGTGGCACCTGGAAGGGCGAAGGCGGCGGCGTCTTGATGAATCAGTGCCCGCACAACCTTGATCTGTTCCAGTGGATGTTCGGCATGCCGCAGCGCATCCACGGTTTCTGCCAGTTCGGGCGTTACCATCAGGTCGAGGTCGAAGACAATGTCACCGCCGTGTTCGGCTACGACAGCGGCATGACCGCCACCTTCATCACCAGCACCGGCGAGGCCCCCGGAGCCAACCGCCTGGAAATCACCGGCGAGCAAGGACGCGTGACGGTGACCGATGGCACCAAGATTCACTTCCAGCGTAATCGCCAGCCGATGAGCAAGTTCTGCATGGAAGCCGAGGCTGCCTTCGCGATGCCCGAGAGCTGGCACATGGAGATCCCGCTCGCCGAGGGCGGTGGTCAGCATGTGGAGATCCTGCAAAACTTCACCAACGCGATCCTCAAGGGCGAGAAGCTCCTGAGCCCCGCCGAAGAAGGCATCTACAGCGTGGAACTCGCCAACGCGATCCTGCTGTCCACTTGGCAAAGCAAGCCCATCGACTTGCCGATGTCTGCGGCGGACTACGAGAACCTGCTCATCGAGAAAGGCGAGAAGAGCACTTTTCAGAAGACCAAGGTCGTAGCGAAAGCGACGGACGATGACTTCGCGAAGAGCTTCCGCTGATCTACCCTTTCTACCGACCAGACATCACTTGCATCGCCAAAATGGCGCGCCTCCATATCGCCGCCTGAAGCGTAGCTCTCAGCTCAACCCTAACCTAACTCATACCTCCTACCTCTATGGCTCTCTCCGTTGGCTCCCAAGCCCCTTCCTTTACCCTCAAGTCCAAGAACGCTGAAGGTCTCAGTGACGTGTCGCTGCCTACCGGCAAGAACACCGTTCTCCTGTTTTTCCCGCTGGCCTTCACGGGTGTATGCACGCAGGAACTCTGCGACATCACCGCAGGACTCAGTTCTTACAGCGATCTGAACGCCGAAGTCATCGGCATCAGCGTGGACAGCCCGTTCGCTCAGGAAGCCTGGGCTCAGAAGGAAAAGATCGGCATCACGCTGGTGAGTGACCTGAACAAGGAAACTACCAAGGCATATGATGTTCTTTTCCCTGGCCTTGCTGGCATCGGTGACACCTCGGCCCGCGCTGCGTTCGTGATCGACAAGAATGGCGTCATTCAATATGCCGAGCAGACCCCCACTCCAAAAGACCTTCCCAACTTCGAAGCCGTGAAGGCGACTCTGGCCAAGCTGGCCTAAGCTTCTCCACTCGAAGATCGACTCAACGCAAAACGGCAGCCCCTTACGAGGCTGCCGTTTTGGTTTAAAGGATTGTTAGGGTGGTCCAAGAGTCAGTCGGGCACCACGATGCGATCACCGGGCTCGAGGAGCATTTCGTTGTCACGATTGCTGGTCTTGCTGAGGTCGAGGGGGCCATACTCCTTGCCGCTGCGAACGAGCTTAACCTTCTTCATGTTGCCGAAGGGCGTCTTGCCACCAGCCATATCAATTGCCGCAGCGACGTTCAGACCAGACCTGTAGGCCACAGGACCAGGCTTCTGGACGGCACCACCAACAGTCACTACTCGTTCGGTTCCCGTCGTGTCCACGGAGATTGAGATGGTGGGATGCGTGTAGATTTCTTTGCTCTTATACAGACCAGCGATCTTGCGCTCCAGTTCCGAGGGCTTCAGGCCCGACGCCTGAACTTCGTCCAAATAGAGCAGGCTGATGCTGCCTTGCTCGCTGATACGATAGTTGTGGCTGATCTGCTGCACTTCTTCAGGCGGAATGCCGCTAATCTGGATCCCGATCTGATCACCGGATTTGAGCGGCAGCTCTTTGTTCTGCGCGTGGAGCGCTGGTGCGATGATCCCAAGTAGAGTCGCCAGGAGGAGGTGAAGGTATTTGGTCATGGGTGCATTGAGGTTGGAGTTAGAAAATGTCGGCTCCGTCGCGGCGTGGAGCCGCCGCAACTGATGGAGCAGCAGGGGGTGTGCTCTTTTTACGCTTACGTTTCTCAGGCGCACCACCGGGCATGTTGGTGGGCGAGTAGTAGGTGTAGTAGCTGGTGTAGTAGGAATAGGAGGAGTCGCTGCGGACATCGACGTTGTTCAGAACGACGCCGAGCACATTGCCGCCCACGTTTTCGATCGCTTGCTTCACACGCATGAGCATCTGACGCGGCAGCTTCCGATGCTGAACAACAATGATGGTCATATCGGCTTCATTGGCTAGCACGGAGGCATCGCTGACGCCGAGGATGGGTGGCGAGTCGATCAAGACGAGATCGAAACGGCTCTTCACATCGGCGATCAGATCGGACATGCGCTGGGAGTTCAGGATGCCCGCACTGTCGGCAGGCAAAACACCGCTGGGCAGGAAATACAAGTTATCGACGGGTGTCTTCAAGACCACATCCTCGAGCTGAACATCGGTCGTGAGGTAGTTGGTGAG
>CAUJJC010000276.1 GCA_963204975.1 Verrucomicrobiota bacterium
TATGCTCTTATCGGCGTGGTGATTCATGAGGTAGGGCACAACTACTTCCCGATGATTGTGAACTCTGACGAGCGGCAGTGGACCTGGATGGACGAGGGGCTGAATTCCTTTGTGCAATACCTGGCTCAGGAGGAGTGGGAGAAGGAGTATCCGCAGCGCCGAGACGAACGAGAGATCACCTCCTACATGCGTCTGGCTGACCGGGTGCCAATCATGACGAACTCGGAGTCCATCGCCGACTTGGGCAACAATGCCTATGCCCAACCGACGGCAGCTCTGAACTTGCTGCGCGAGCACATCCTCGGTCGAGAGCTGTTCGATCACGCCTTCAAGACCTATGCACAGCGCTGGATGTTCAAGCGCCCGACGCCCTCCGATTTGTTCCGCACCATGGAAGACGCGAGCGGTGTGGACCTCGACTGGTTCTGGCGCGGATGGTTCTACAGCGTCGATCACGTCGATGTGGCCATCGACGAGGTGAAGTGGCTGCAACTCGACTCGCGTGATCCCGCCATCGAGAAACCCAAGACCGTCGCCGAGAAGAAAGAGTTGCCGCAGACGCTGACTCGCGAGCGGAACTACTCGCTGCCGAAGCGTGTGGATCGTTTCCCTGAACTCAAAGACTTCTACGACAGCTTCGACGAAGCGACGGTCCTGCCTAGCGAGCGCAAGAAGTATGAATCGCTGATCAAGGAACTGAAGGAGGAGAAGATTGATCCCGCACTTCTGCGCACAGCACGGAACTTCTATCTCATCGAGTTCTCCAACCTTGGTGGCTTGGTGACTCCATTGATTCTCAAGCTCGACTACACGGATGGCTCGACTGAAGAGCTGAAGCTCCCGGCGGAGATCTGGAGGTTTAACACTGAGAAGACTTCCAAGCTCATCATGACACCGAAGGAACTCAAGGCCGTCACCTTTGATCCACGTCAGGAACTGGTGGACTGCGACGTGGAGAATAACTTCTGGCCGCGTCGTCCCGTGAAGAGCAAGTTCAAGCTCTTCAAGGATGACAAGGAGACCAACCCGATGCGCGAGCTGACGAAGCCCGAAGCAAAGGAAACGAAGAAGTCCAAGCCCTGATCGACCGTGAACCGGGTGCGTCGAGTTGCTGTTGCTGCCCTTTTGATGATGGTGAGTGCGGCGACGGCTCACGACCTGCATCAGTCCACGGGCGGGGCTGAATACAATCCAGACACGAAGCGACTGGAGGTGAGCCTCACGTTCTTCGCCGACGATCTGGAACTGGCCTTGATCCGATTTTCGGAGCGCATGATTTCGTTGCGAGAGGCGGAGACGGAGAAGGCAGATGCTGTGATTCAGGCCTACTTGAATCAGACCTTCGTGCTCACGGAAGCGGATGGTGCCAAGGCTGCCTTCAGTTGGGTGGGGCGCGAACTCGAGAAGGCAGGATCGCCATTGGGCGAGGAACGCGTGACCTTGTATTTCGAGTTGTCGCTCCCCTCAGGCCTGCAAGGTCACACGCTAACGCATTCGGCTCTTCACTCGTGCTTTGAGGATCAGATGAACTTGTTGTCACTGAAGGTGGCAGGGATGAAAATGGAGCTTCGCTTCACCAAAGCCCAGCCATCCAAGGCCCTTAGCACCGAGCAGCCAGCGTCAATTCACGCAGGCCCGAAATAAAGTGGGCAGACTTAACCTGCCGTTAATGTTGGCTGTGAGAGCATCGAGCAGTGCATCCTCCCTTCCCTGCCATGAAACGCGTCCTCGCTCTCACCTTTGTCAGCCTCGCCAGTGGTCTCCACGCTGATCCGCAACTAACCTCATGGTTCACGGCCAACTCGGGCAAGTATGCGCGCATCTACCAGAGCACCGCGAACGAAACTGCTGGCACCACATCCACGACTTGGTCACGGGGCACTGGCACCCAAACCAATCCGACCTATGCGGATGTAAACGAGATCAATTACTCGGCCAGCTGGGTTTACATTCGCACCACAGGACTGGCTTCACACATCATGGGGCCGTGGTATCTCGATGCGGCGAAGACGCAGAACTTCCCGAACTTCCCTTCCAATACCGCCGTCGTTTACCGCATACCTCGCACGCCTACGATTCCGGCAACGAAGACTGCCACAGGACTCGGTGCCACCGGACGCATGGTCAATGGTGTGTCCATGTTCGACTCTCGTGATGCCTTCTCGTATGTGAATGCCAGCGGCACCGATGCAACACCCACGAACGGGCTCACCGGCGATGGCATCTGGAACCGTGATGGGTATCACAATGAAGGCGTCACCTTTGATCCAGGTCTCGCTCACCAAGCAGGCAACAACTACCACTATCACGCCCAGCCCATCGCCCTGCGCTATCAACTGGGTGATCATGTGGACTACAATGCTACGACGAATCGCTACACCGAGAGCACGGCTCCTGTGACTGCCCATTCGCCCATCGTCGCCTGGGCGGCCGACGGACTGCCGGTTTATGGACCCTACGGTTATTCATTGCCGATGGACTCTAACAGCGGAGTGCGGCGCATGATCTCGGGCTACACCAAACGCGATGGCACCAATGGCACTACAGCCATCACCGTTCGCCAGGTTCTACCCCTGTGGGCTCAGCGTTTCCAGGGCCGAACCACACTGACCTCCGGCCAATACGGACCGACTGTGAACGCCACGTATGCTCTAGGGCATTACATTGAAGACTTCGACTATCGTGGCGACCTCGGGCAAACCCTGGGCGTGGACTTCGATCTGAACGAACAGAACGTGCGCTTCTGCGTGACGCCTGAGTATCCCTCGGGCACCTGGGCCTACTTCACCACGATCAATGCCGATGGCACGCCTGCGTATCCCTACACCACAGGTCGTCAATACTATGGCAGTCCCACAGGCGGTGCTTCGAATGCGGCAACGATGAATGCCGACACGCCGCTGACGCAACACTTCATCGGCGGCGCAAACAAGGCGCTCACGATCAGCACACCCTCGGTGTCATCGCCGAATGTGACGCTAACGTGGAGCGCTGTCGAAGGTGGCACCTACTCAGTGGACGCCTCTACCAATCAATCGACGTGGACGAGCAAGGCGACGGGCGTGGTGGCCACTTCCACGTCGGCTTCTTCGACCCATGCGATGATCAGTTCCTCAGGCACGGAGTATGGGCGGGTGAGTCGCACGGCTCTCGCCACGTATGATTCCAATGGTCAAAGCACGGCCACTGTCTCACAAACCACGACCACCAGCTACCAGGCCAGCGGCGTTCCCAACTCGGCTCCCACCATCACCAGTCTCTCTGCGCAAACCACGCCTCAGAACACGACGACCTCAGCCCAGTCGTTCACCATTGATGACGCAGAGACTTCAGCCAGCACGCTGACGGTCACGGGTTCATCGTCTAACACCTCGCTGGTGGCCAATTCGAGCATCACTTTCACCGGCAGTGGTGCCGTTCGCAATGTGACTGTGAGCCCTATCACCAATCAGACCGGGACGGTCACCATCACTGTCAACGTCAGCGATGGCTCACTGAGCGCGACATCGTCTTTCGTGCTGACGATCACCCCCAGCGCCCCTACCATCACCAATGTGATTCACTCGCCTTCGGCACCCACGAGCAGCACGAGCGTGAACGTGACGGCTGCGATCTCGCCGCCCTCGGGGAGAACCATCGCCACCGCTCAACTTTCCTATAACAATGGGTCCTCTTCACCGACCGTGGTGTTCAATGAGACCATGGGCACGGCAGCAGCAGCGAATTGGACTGGCACAGGCACCGTGCATCCGTGGACCATCGCATGGACTGGGCCACCCCAGTCGCCGTTCCAACAAGCCACGACCGCGAACCACACTCCGGTGGGGCAAGGCAATCAGTTTGGCATGGCCATTACCAACAATGCGCCTGCCATCGCCAACAGCACGATGACCACCACGAATGCCATCAACGCAACGGGCACTTCCGGCACGGTCACCTTCTGGATCGAAACGACCAGCCTCACGGGCACTCAGGGCTGGGACTTTCAGACGAGCACGGATGGCACCACCTACACCACCCGGCTCAGCGAACTCACGGGTAGCAATCATGCCTTCCAGCAATACACATACACGCTCACCGCAGGCGAACGAGTGAACACACTCAAGCTGCGTTTCCGCTTCGCCGGACCGGGTGCCAACTCAGTTCCCACTGTGCGTCTGGACGACATCGTCGTCACCATCGGTGGAGTGAGCGCTCCCACCTTCGCCTCGATGTTCGATGATGGGGCTCACGGCGATGACCTTGCCGGAGACGGCATCTACGGTGCGATCATCCCTGCCTACGCTGCGGACACGACGGTCACTTACATTGTCTCGGCCTCAGACAACACCACCGCCAGCACCACCTCATCATCTGCCAACTACACGGTGGGAACCGGAGCAGCGGCGATGACGGTCACACCCGTCGGCAGTTTCGCGGCATCAGGCCCCGCTGGGGGTCCATTCACCCCGGCGTCAACCAGCTACACGATCACCAACTCAGGCACGGCTACGCTCAACTGGTCCGTGAGCAAATCGGCTGCCTGGATCAGTCTCGATAGCACCAGTGGCACTCTAGCTCCCAATGCAACCGCAACTGTCGCTGCGACACTGAGCGCCACCGCATTGTCACTCACCGCAGGCAGCTACACCGACACCGTGAGCTTCACGAACACTTCCAATGGCATCGGCAACACGACTCGTTCCGCATCGCTGACCGTGCTATCGACCAACTCCGATCTCAGTGCGCTCGTCCCGAGTGAAGGAACGCTAACACCATCGTTTGCGACCAATACTGTCAGTTACTCGATGGCTGTTGCCAATGCAGTCTCGTCCATCACCGTCACTCCGACGGCCGCGAGCAGCGGGTCTTCCATACTGGTCAACAGCTCGCCCGTCACCTCCGGGATTTCCAGCAACGCCATCGCTCTTTCAGTTGGCCCCAACTCGATCACCATCGCGGTGACGGCCCAAGACGGAGCCACGACGAAGACTTATTCGATCAGTATCACACGCGAGAGCGCCGTGGAATCATGGCGACAGACTTGGTATGGATCGTCCAGTGCGACAAGCATTGCCGCCGACGATGCCGATCCTTTCCACACGGGAATACCCAACTTGCTGGTGCTGGCGTTCTTCGGTCCTTCTCAAGACCCTGCAACGGCACGGATCAGCATGCTGCCACAACCTCTAGTTTCGGGTGGAACGATGTTCTTCAGCTTCACCCAGCCCGCTGGCGTGAGTGGCATCACCTACGGTGCCGAGTGGAGCACAACGATGAAGTCGGGCGAGTGGTTCCCTGTGACCGACACTGGCTCAGGCAACCAGCATGTCTTCAGCATTCCGATGAGTGGCACGGGCATGTTCATGCGTCTCAAGGTCACGAGCCCCTGAGTGGTGCCGACTTACACTTGCTGAAACTCCTCAGGCATTGGTGCCTCCACCACCAGCGATTGACCGGTCACGGGATGCTTCATCGAGAGCGATCTCGCGTGCAGCATGAGGCGGCGCAGCCCGAGGTCGCGACGCAGTTTGCGATTCAGTGCGAAGTCACCATACACGTCATCACCCACGATGGGCAGATGCCGTGAGGCGCACTGCACGCGAATCTGATGCGTCTTGCCCGTGATGAGTTCGATCTCAATCAACGAGAGACGTGTATGTGGCGAGTAGTGGAGGAGCTTATATCGCGCCTCGGCATTCGGTGCCCGTCCTCGCACCACTTCGGTGCGGACTTGCTTGCGCTGATGATTCACCATCAAGTGGTCAAGCCACACGCCCTGCTTCGCCAATCCACCTCCAGCTGCGAGTGCCACATACATCTTGCGCACGGCATTCGCAATGAATGCACCACGGCAAGCATCTGCAGTTTTCGCATCTTTCGCAGCGAGCAGAACACCCGAGGTGTCTTGATCCAGGCGATGGATCAGCCAGAGCTTTCTGTCAGGCGTCGTGAAGCATTTCTCATCGAAATCGTAGGCTCCTTCGAAAGCACAAACGTCATCCGCCTTGCCTTTCGGATTGGGATGGGAGAGGACTCCCGCAGGCTTGTTGATCAAGACCAGCCAGCGATCTTCGAACAAAACATCGGGCATACTCATGCTCCAGCTAGGGATGCTCCACGCGTCAGCAGTTCCAGGAACCGTTCTTCAAACGGCTCATCCGTGCGCGCTTGCATGAAGTTGATCTGGCGTGAGGCACATGCCTTCACGAGGTTCTCCACAAATGCATCGTAAGCCTCGGTGTAGCGCTGGACTTCCTTCTTGGTGATCCAGAACCGACGACGCTCACCGGTCTCGACTTCCGCCAATTCCACCTCGCCTTCGATGCTGGGCTCTCGCTCACCTGGGTGCATCACTTGCAGGAAGTGGCTTTCGCCTGGCCAAGCAGATGCATGTGACACAGCTTCAGAGGCAGTGGTGACATCGCGACCGTAGAAATCGGAGATGACAAAGATCACACCGAAGCGTTGCCTCGAAGGGCGAAAGTCTTCGAAGCATTTGACGAGATCGGTCAATCCCCCAAAGCTAAACCGCAGCACGGCCTGGATGATCTTCTCGATATTCCCCTGCCCTCGCAACGGCGGAAGTTCCGTTTTGATCCCGTCGTTCATCGAATACAAGCTCACGCGCTGCTGCCCGCTCAACCCCAAGTAGGCCAGGGCAACCGCGAACCGCAGAGCTTGTTTTTGTTTCTCGGCGTAGGGCGTCGCCATCGAACCACTGGTGTCCACCAGGATGTGCAGATTCAGTTCCTGCGTCTCTTCGTAGAGTCTCACAAAGAGCTTGTCGAGCCGTGCATACAGTCGCCAGTCGATGCCTCGATAATCCTCCCCCGGCGTGTAGTGGCGGTAGTCTTTGAACTCACGCGTGAAGCCGGTCGCAGTCGTCGATTGCGCACCTCGCCTCATGAGCTGCCGCCGCTTGCGCAAACGCAACGCCAGCATCCTCAAGCGATCAAGGAAGGCAGCATCGAAAAGATCGTCGCGGGACAGCATGGGAAAGCGAATAACGAAGGATGAACCAGCAAGAGATCAAAGCCCTCCATCACGCCGCTGCGGCTGCGGGTGTCTTCACTTGAGTGAGCATCTTGTCGATCACGTCGTCGATCTTCACCTGCTGAGCTTCACCTTCGAAGTTGAGGATCACGCGATGCCGAAGCGTGACCTTCGCCACGCGATTCACGTCATCCGATGAGACGGACGTGCCACCACGAACGGCGGCCCACACACGAGCGCCGCGGATCAGTGATTGGAGGCCACGCGGACTGCTGCCGTAGGCCACGTAGCGTTTTACTTCGGTGATGGCGTCGGGTTGCTCAGGATGCGTGGCCAGCACGAGGCGTGCTGCATAGGTGGCGACGGGGTCCGGCACAGGCATTTCAGCCAGAGCTTTTTGGAGGGAGACAAGTTGTTCGCCACTCATGATGGTGGTGAGTTTGGGCTCGCTGAAGCCGGTCGTGCGCTTGCTGATCTCCACAAGCGAAGAGAGGTCGGGGAATGGCACACGAATCTTGAACATGAAGCGATCAAGCTGCGCTTCGGGCAGCGGATAGGTGCCCTCCATTTCCATGGGGTTCTGAGTTGCCAGCACGAAGAAGGGTTGCGGCAGCAGATGGCGCTCGCCTCCTGTGGTGACGCAGTGCTCTTGCATCACCTCGAGCAAAGCGGCCTGCGTCTTGGGGGTGGCACGATTGATTTCATCGACGAGCAGCAGGTTCTTGAACACTGGCCCCTTCTCAAAGAACAACACGCGGCGACCATGCTCGTTCTCGTTCACGATGTGCGTGCCGAGGATGTCGGCAGGCATGAGATCGGGCGTGCATTGCACACGACCTGGCTCCAGACCAATGACCTGAGACAAGGTGCGCACCAGGAAGGTCTTGCCCAGGCCCGGCACGCCTTCGAGCAGCACATGGCCGCCAGAGAAGATGGCGAGCAATGTGTCAGAGAGCAGATCGTCATAGCCGACGATGGCCTTTTGCATTTCGGCCTTCAGCCGGGTGAAGAGATCACGGAAGAGATTGAAATCAGACATGGCAGGAAAAAGGGGCGGTGATCGTTGAATTCGGACGGCTTCCAAAGGAAGGGCTCAAATGCGAGGCCCTTGTTGCTGCACTGAATCGTGAATAGCTTTTGACTCAAGCACTCAGAACTCGCCCGGCTCCTCCCATGGCGGCTTCCATCAGGCGCTCCTGAGTTGCCTCGGCACGAGTGAATTCCCCACCGATCCGGCCCTCGTGAAGCATGAGAATGCGATCACTCATGCCGATGAGTTCGGGCAACTCACTGGAGACGAGAAGCACAGCCTTGCCTTCGCTGGTGAGCTTGTTGATCAGTTCGTAGATCTCCAGCTTGGCTCCCACATCAATGCCCCGCGTGGGCTCATCGAGCATGAT
>CAUJJC010000277.1 GCA_963204975.1 Verrucomicrobiota bacterium
AAGGTGGCCATGGTGGGCGATGGTGTGAATGATGCCCCGAGTCTCGCAGCCGCTTACGTGAGCGTGGCCATGGGCGCTCGTGGCAGTGACGCCGCCCTCGAACAAAGCGACGTGGTGCTCATGCAGGACAAAATCGAGAAGCTGCTCAGCGCCCGCAAAATCAGCCACGCCGCGCGCTCCATCATCAAGCAGAACATCACCATCTCCCTCGGTGCCGTGATTGTCATGGCGGTGTCCGCCCTCTTCGGCATCGTGCCCCTCACGCTTGGCGTGCTCGCCCACGAAGGCAGCACGGTGGTCGTCTGCTTGAACAGCCTGCGACTTCTGTTTGTGAAGGAGGATTGAGGGCCGTCACTTCTTGCCGCGCTTCTTCTTGAAAGCATCGCGGTAGTTCACCGGCTGCTGCTTCGAAGCATCACCCGCCTCAATGCCCGCCTGTTTTTTCAACTCGCGAATCTGATCGCGCAGCAGCGCCGCGCGCTCGTATTCGAGTCGTGATGCCGCCTCCGCCATCTCGCCTTCGAGTTCACGGATCACATCGAGCACCGTTTCATCGCTGGCTCCGCCTTCACGAACCACCGCGCCACCGTCGTTCGATTTGAGGATGCTCAAGCTGGCCTGCACAGGGCGCACCACCGATCGCGGCGTGATGCCATGCTTCTCATTGTAGGCGACCTGCTTCTCCCGACGATACTGACTGATAGCGATGAGAGAACTGATGCTATCGGTCATCGTATCAGCGAAGAGCACCACCTCACCATTCACATGGCGAGCCGCGCGTCCTGCCGTTTGGATCAAGGAGGTCTCACTGCGCAGGAAGCCTTCCTTGTCGGCATCAAGGATGCAAACCAGACTCACCTCGGGCAGATCGAGTCCTTCGCGCAGCAGATTGATGCCGATGAGGATGTCGCAATCCCCTGCACGCAAGCCCCTGAGAATCTCCACACGCTCGATGGCGTCGATGTCGCTGTGGAGGTAGCGCACCTTCAAGTTCAGATTGCGCAGGTAGTCCGCGAGGTCCTCGGCGGTGCGCTTGGTGAGAGTGGTGACGAGCACCCGCTCGCCCTTCTCGATGCGCTGCCGACACAGCTCAATCGTCTCGTCAATCTGGCCTTTGAGCGGCTTGATCGTGATCACGGGATCGAGCAATCCCGTGGGGCGGATGATCTGCTCGGCGATCAATGATTTGCCCTTGGTGGTGACGTCGAACTTCTCCACAGGCTCCGCGCTCGATGACACGCGAGCCGTTCGCACGGCTGCTCCCGGCAACGCTGCGGGCTTGCCCTCCTCTTCCCCAATGCGATCCCGCTTGTGCGGAATGTAAGTCGCGTTGCCCACCACGCTGTTCTCCATCTCGAAGTTCGCGGGCGTCGCGCTCACGTAGAGCGCTTGATTCATGTGCGACATGAACTCCGGGAACTTCAGCGGGCGATTGTCCAGAGCGCTGGGCAGACGGAAGCCATGCTCCACGAGCACCGTCTTGCGCGAGCGATCACCTTCATACATCCCACCGATCTGCGGCACGGTGGCGTGACTCTCATCAAGGATGAGCAGGAAGTCCTCAGGGAAGAAATCGAGCAAGGTGCCTGGAGTCGCGCCGGGCTCCCTATTCGTCAGATGACGCGAGTAGTTCTCGATGCCCTGGCAGAAGCCCATCTCCTGCATCATCTCGATGTCATACTCAGTGCGCATTTTCAGACGCTGCGCCTCCAGCAGCTTGCCCTCCTTTTCGAACCACGCGACGCGCTCGGTCATCTCCTCGCGGATCGCTTTGACCGCCCGCCGCAGCTTGTCCGCTGGTGTAACGAACTGCTTGGCCGGGAACAAGGTGTAGCTCGGCAGCTTCGATGTCACAGTGCCCGTGAGGACGTCGATGACGCTGATGCGCTCGATTTCATCGCCAAAGAATTCAATGCGGATGCCCTCGCTATCGAGGTAGGCCGGGACCACTTCCACCACATCGCCACGAGCCCGGAAGGCCCCGCGCTTGAGCTGGATGTCGTTGCGCTCGTAGAGCATGTCGATCATGCGGGTGAGGAGCACATCGCGCGAGAGCTGCTGCCCCTGATGCATCGGCAGCATCATGCCCTCGTAATCCTCGGGCGAGCCCAAGCCATAGATGCAGGAAACGCTGGCCACCACGATCACATCTTTCCGCGTGAGCAGAGCACCCATGGAGGAAAGCCGGAGCCGCTCGATCTCCTCATTGATGCTGGAGTCCTTCTCAATGTAGGTGTCCGTGCGCGGGATGTAGGCCTCGGGCTGGTAGTAGTCGAAATAGCTGACGAAGTATTCGACGGAGTTCTCGGGGAAGAAGTTTTTGAACTCCGAGTAAAGCTGCGCGGCCAGCGTTTTGTTGTGGCTCATGATCAGCGTCGGCTTGCCCGTCTGCGCGATCACATTCGCCATGGTGAAGGTTTTGCCCGAGCCCGTCACGCCCAGCAGCGTCTGGTGACGGTTGCCCGCCTGGATGGACTTCACCAGCTTCGCAATCGCCTGCGCCTGGTCGCCCTGCGGCTGATAGTGGGAGTTGAGTTTGAACTGGGACACATGGGGTGTGTAGCGCTTGAGCGGAAAAGTTGCAAAGCACGAACCGCGATAGCGACTTTCTCACCGGCCCCTTCAGATAATGTGTCACACCGGCATAAGAAAAGGGTTCTGCATGGCATCCACCATCACCACCTCCTCGACAATTCCCTCATTTCTCGCCCGCCCTATGCTTCGCAAGCTATCATCCGTCGTCGCATCCTTTCGGGATTCACTGCGGCTGGCCAAGACTCCCATTTTCAAAGACAGCATTGCCATGCAAATGCGAATGACAGGCATGAAGCCCGAACTCTTCGGCTGGCATTTTCAGGAAGCTATCAACAAGACCTGCCCGTCACTCAGGGATCATCCACAGATCCGATCCGCCACCTTTCAGCAGACGATCCGCCTGCTCGGCTTCGCTTTTCCGCTGGGATATTTTGCCAACAAATGGCGGCATGATCCCGCCGTGAACGCCCTCACGGAGAGATTGATCCAGGCGGTCGCTCGGCATTGCAAATGCCGGGCCGAAGTGTCGCTCACGATGTTCCGGCAGATGAGCACCGCCGTCGCCGAAGCCTACGCAGCCTTTCCAGGCAGGCACCAACTGCCCGTGAGCGCCTGGATGCAGGAACTGCTGCACGGCACTGCCCGCAAGCATCCAGAGCTTTGCCAGGCTCTCACCGCTTTGCACATGGGCATGTTGGGGATGTTTGATGAACCTGGGTCAGCAGATAAACAGATGATCGCGCGCCTCACCTTGATCCGGCACTACCAGGAGTGGGCACTGCAAAAGGACAGTTGGGTGGACATGGACTGAAGCACCTCGCGGATCGCGAAATCAACTCGGCCCGTGACACAGCGCCCGTTCGCGTCTTTATGCAGGGCATGTCCGCTGTGCCGCCGCCTCGCAAATTCAATCCGCATCCCTTCGCCTATCACGAGGAACTCGAGCTTTCGATTCACACACTCACGAACGAAGGCAACGGACTGGCTCGCGTGAACGACTGGGTGGTCTTCGTGCCCTTTGCCCTGCCGGGCGAGAAGGTGAGGGCGCGGGTGTTTCGCAATCACAAGAACTACAGCGAGGCTGATCTGGTCGAAGTGCTGGAACCCTCGCCTCATCGTGTGGCGGCGGTGTGCCCGCTGTTCGGTCGCTGCGGCGGCTGCCAGTATCAGCACCTCGATTATCGCGAGCAACTGGCCTGGAAGCAGAAGCAGGTGGCTGAACTGCTCAAGCACATGGCGAAGATCGAGTTCGATGTGGAGCCTGTGGTCCCCTCGCCCCAGACCTTGGGCTATCGCTCGAAGATCACCCCGCATTTTCACAAGCCCAAGAACGGAGCCATCGGCGAAATTGGCTTCCTCCGGGCTGGCACGCGCAACGCGATGGTGGATGTGCCGCAGTGCCCCATCGCCATGCCGGACCTCAATGAACGCCTGTCCGCCGTGCGCACCGAGGTGCTCAGCGGCCAGCGCGAGTTCAAGAACGGTGCTACCTTGCTCCTCCGCTCTGCGGGTGGCGAGGTGCTCACGCATCCTCATCAACTCGCCCGTGAGGAAGTAGGCGGTGTGAAATTCGAGTTCCAGGCGGGCGACTTCTTCCAAAACAATCCCTTCATCCTGCCCGCCTTCGTGGAGCATGTGGTGAGCGAGGCAACAGCCTGCGGAGCGAACCATCTCATCGACGCGTATTGCGGCTCCGGGCTCTTCGCTTTGTGCTCGGCCTCACGCTTCCAGCAAGTCAGCGGCGTGGAGGTCAGCGAGACCGCCGTGGTGAAGGCGAAGCACAATGCGGCGCTCAATGGCTTCACGAACTGCTCGTTCATCGCCGCCAGCGCGGAACACATATTCGAAGGCATCACACACGATGCGCAAGACACCGTGGTGATCATTGATCCACCGCGAGCTGGCTGCGGCGAGGCCTTCCTCCAACAGCTCTTCGCCTTTGGCCCGAAGGCAGTGGTTTATGTGTCGTGCAATCCGCCCACCCAGATGCGAGACCTCGTGATGTTCAAGGACGCAGGCTACGAACTGAAGCGCGTGCGCCCCTTCGATCTCTTCCCGCAGACGAAGCACCTCGAGTGCGTGATGACGCTTGCGAAAGCCTCCGCCTAGTGATGGAATCGAGCGCCATGCTCCCGAATCAGTCCTCCCCCTTCACTCCGCAGAACCCGCCTCCCGTGGGTCGCTTCGACGAGGCCCGGAAGATCGAGGTGCGCCCTCGTGCTCCTGGTCCCCGAGGCGCGGAAGCTGCCGAGGAACTGGCCGCCGACAGCACCATCGCGAGCGATGCCATCCTGCACTTCTCCTGCCCAGCCTGCCTGCACATGCTGGGCACTCCGAAACAATCCGTGACCATCTCCGTGAAGTGCCCCGAGTGCTCCTCGTGGGTGATGCCGCCACAGATCGTGAACATGGGCCTGACGGGCAAGACGACCTTGCCGCCGCCGCGCAAGACGGGTGTCAATCCGCTGAAGCGCTGAGGCGACGGGCGGTTTTGAAGCTGGGGGATGGTTTCAATCACGAATCATCCCTCTCGCCTGATTCGTGGCCATTCGCGGCCCATTCGTTTTCATTCGCGTCAAAAGGAGAACCATCATGCCCCCTTGGCTGCCGGAACCCTCGCGCCTGGCGCTTGTCATTTGGCGTGCGCATTTCGATTTCGCAGCCACAGTAGCGGCTCGTCGAGACTGCACTGCGATGACCTCCGTCCTCACCCCTGATCTACTGACTGGCTTTTCCCTTCGGGGCGATGCCGAGCGTGGAGTCGAAGGATGGTCCCCGGACTTGATCGCCGGCCTGGACTGGCTTCGTCTTGGTGAGCTGCTGCGTGCCATCGCGGCCAACGCGGGCTGCGAACTCGGCCCCTCGCGTGTGCAGTTGGATGGTTCCGTGCAGTTCGCCATGCTGGAAGCGCCCAAATCCCTTCACGAACGCCGCGCCCTGGTGAAGCTCGTGGGCTGGCGCGAATGGGGTGCCACGCCGGAGACGGTGCAGGCCTTCATCAATGAGCTGGAGCGCATCCGCGAACCGACCCGCGGGGTGCTCGTCGCGCCAGATGGATTTTCCGCAGCCGCGAAGAACCGTGCTCACAATGTGGGCATCGAGGCCATCGACGCAGCCCAACTGCATCAGATCCTCACGCGCCTGCCTGCCGAGCAGGCTGACTTTTTCTACACCGTCACCACCGCAGGCTACTGCAAGGTGCCCACCTGCCCCGTGTGCCTGCGCAAGCTCTCGCGCATGGAGCAGCAGACCACGCGGGCCATGCGCACCGCGCCAGGCGAGATGGTGTTTCAGACGTCCACCCTCGTCCCCGATCCCGTGGCCTGTGGCCGGCTCGAAATCATGCACGACTGCGAGGTGACCTTCCTCCATGAGGTCCGCGCCAAGGAGATGGTCGTCCGCGGCCACGTCTCCGGCGATTTCATCTGTGAGGGACTCGTCACCCTGCAACGCGGAGCCACCTTGTCCGGCACCCTCGCCGCCCGTTCCGTCGATGTGCAGGACGGGGCCGAGATCATCGGGCAATTCCGCATTCTCGATGGTGTCACGGATGCCCTCACACAGCTAGAGCCCACATGGTTTTGGCGTTGCCTGAACAGCTCCGGCAAAACGCAATGCCGCAGCGTCCTGTTCGAGCCCCACTCCCTCGGATGAATCAACTAGGCCCCGGTCTTTGTCATTGAATGCGCAAATGATACCAAAGGCGTTACAGACTCACGCTGGACATTGAGACGGCAGCGTGACAAAATCACCGGCGTTTGAATGGTCTGATTCGCTTCGTTTTCGTCGTCGGTTCAATCCTGCACTCCACAACTCCGTGTCCTTAACCACCGTTTCCCCATCTCCAACCGCCGGTTTCACCGCGCAGTTCCGCGATGATTACGTGAAGGCGTATCGCACGATGCTGATGTCCCGCATTCTTGAGGACAAGCTCGCCAGCCTCTACCGCGCCGGACGCCTCGTCGGCGGCGTATATCTAGGCAAGGGCCAGGAGGCCTACAGCGCCGCCCTGGGCTGCCAGTTGACCAAGGGCAAAGACATCCTCGGCACCTTCATTCGCGACCAAGCCGCTCGCATCGCCTGGGGTGAGCCCTTGCTCGATGCCTTCCGCACCTACTTTGGGTCCGTGCTCGGCCCCATGCGCGGTCGTGACGGCAACGTCCATCGCGGCCGCCCCAAGGAAGGCCTGCCCGCCATGATCTCGCATATCGGCAGCATGACCGGCGTGGTCGCTGGAATGCTCTTCGCCCGTCGCCTGCAAGGCCGCCTCGGCGATGCCGTGGGCGTTGTGACCATCGGCGAAGGCGGCACCTCCACGGGCGCTTTCCACGAGGGGCTCAACCTTGCCGCTGTGGAAAAACTTCCGCTGATCATGGCGATCACGAACAACCAGTTCTCCTACTCCACCGCCAACAGCCGCCAGTTTGCCTGTGAGAACCTCATTGATCGCGCCAAAGGCTACGGCGTCGATGGCTACACGGTGGACGGCACCGATCTGGTCGATTGCTTGCGCGTCGTCAGCACCGCCGTGCGCCGCGCTCGCGAGGGCCACGGCCCGCAGATGATTGTGGCCTCGCTACTGCGTCTGTCAGGCCACGGTGAGCACGATGACGCCTCCTACATTCCCGATGCTATGAAGCAATCGTCCGTGGGACGCGATTGCATGGTTGTCGCCGAGCAACGGCTGATCGCCGAAGGCTGGGGCACGGCAGCCGAAGTGGAAAGCTGGCGAGCGGAATGCCGCACAGCGATCGAGAAAACCATGGCCCAGGTGACGAAGGAGCCCGCGCCTGATCCCTTTAAAGAAAGCTGGCGAGCGCTCTCGACACCGGAGCTTGCCGAAGGCATGTGGCTGGAATGAGTCTGACCTACCTCGAAGCCATCCGCGAAGCGCAGTATGAAGCGCTGCGCAAGAACCCGAACGTCTTCCTTTACGGGCAGGACATCGGCGGATTCGGCGGCGCATTCAAGGCGACGAAGAACCTGCAAAACGAGTTCCCCGGCCGCGTGTTCGACGCCCCGATCAGCGAGGATGCCATGGTCGGCATGGCCATCGGTGCCGCCATCGAAGGTGCCCACCCGATTCTGGAGATGCAGTTCGCCGACTTCAGCACTGTCGGCTTCAATCAAGTCGTCAATCAAGCCGCGACCCTCTACTGGCGCACCAATACCCCCTGCCCCATCACGATCCGCCTGCCCTCCGGCGGCACCGCTGGCAGCGGCCCCTTCCACAGCCAGTCCATGGAGGCCATTTACGCGCACTATCCCGGCCTCGTGATCCTCACGCCAGCGACTGTGGAGGATGCCTACTGGATGCTGCTCGATTCCGTGGAGTGCCAGGACCCCGTCATCTTCTGCGAGCACAAGTTCCTCTACTACCACCTCAAGGCCGACTCCTTCGGTGATCGCGATCTGCCCATCGGCAAGGCCCGCATCGCACGCCCAGGTCGCCACGCCACCGTGGTCACCTACAGCGCGATGTTGCACGAGTCGATCCGCGCCGCCGAGGAACTGCAGGCCGATGGCTACCAGGTGGAGGTCGTCGATCTCCGCTCGGTGAAGCCGATCGACACCGATACCATCCTCGCCTCCGTCGCTCGCACCGGGCGCTTGCTTTGCGTGGGCGAAGCCTTCCCCTGGGGTGGCGTCACCGCCGAAGTCCTGGCCCGCGTCGCTACCGAGGCCTTCCACCTGCTCGACGCACCTCCACAGCGCCTGAACTCCAAGGACACTCCCATCCCCTACCATCCCAACCTCTGGAAGGCCCACCGCCCCACCGTCGCCAGCATCACCGATGCCCTGCGCCGCCTGCTGCGTGATTGAGTTTCATCGTTCCGACTTCATCCTTCATTCCTCCGAAGATGCCCGCCATTCCCATCCTTCTGCCGCAACTCGGCGAATCAATCGCTGAGGCCACAGTGGTCAAGCTGCTGGTCAATTCCGGCGACACGGTCCAGGCCGACCAGGACCTCATGGAAGTGGAGACCAACAAGGCCACCATGGGTGTGATCGCGCCCGCGAGTGGAGTCATCGGCAACATCACCGCTCAAGTCG
>CAUJJC010000278.1 GCA_963204975.1 Verrucomicrobiota bacterium
ATCCAACGGCGAATACCAAGCCTGTGAAGAATCGTATCAATAAGGCTAGCGTGGCCAAAATCGCAGCCAACGGAAATTTTTCTTTGATGCCACCCGCGACTTTGCTTGGATAGATCGCCTTGGGATTTCTATCTTCCTTCCTGAGAACCACCTTATGAAACGTTTTGTCCTCACTCTTGCTCTTTCCCTCCTTGGTTGCCTTGTCTTCGGTCAGGAGGGGAAGGATGAGAAGCCTTTGTCACCAGAAGAAAGGCAAAAGGCGATCCAGAAAGAGATCGAGTCCTTCGGATGGACACGCTCAGGGAAAGGCAAGCTCGGTTCCGAGGCACACATTCAGATTCCCGAGGGCTATCGCTTCACGGGGAAGTCGGGCACGAAGAAGATGCTGGAGTTTACCGGCAACATCTCTGGTGACACGGAACTGGGTATCATCGCGCCTGAGAATATGGATTGGTGGGTTCTGTTTGAGTTCGATGATGTGGGTTACGTCAAGGACAGCGACAAAGACAAGCTGGATGCCGATGCGATTCTCAAGCAACTCCGCGACGGTCAGGATGCCGCCAATCAAGCGCGTGAGAAGCAAGGGCTCGGCAAGCTGTATCTGGACGGCTGGGCGATGCCTCCACGCTACAACGAAGAATCCCACCATCTCGAATGGGCGATCAAGGTCCGCAATGAAGAGGGCGGGTCTTCGATCAACTACCTCACGAAACTCCTGGGGCGTCGTGGGGTGATGCATGTGACTTTGCTGGTGAGTCCTGAGGAATTGCAAAGCACGCTGCCGCAGTATCAAAAGCTGATCCATCAGTTCTCGTATGAGTCGGGGCAGACCTACGCGGAGTATCGCCAGGGCGACAAGATCGCACAATACACGCTGGCAGGCTTGATCACGGCGGGAGCGGGCGTGGCGCTGCTGAAGTCTGGCTGGCTGGCCAAGCTCGGAGTCATCTTCGCCAAAGCGGCCAAGCCCATCATCGTTGGCGTCGTGGTCCTGTTAGGATTCTTCAAATCAATCCTGATGCGTTTATTCGGTCGCAAGAGTTCGGATGCTTGATACCTGCATGGCATGACGGACGGGCAGTTGCTCTTCGCAGTCTTCACTGCCTTTTATCTTCTGGAATGTGTGCGCTGGCTGCCTGTGGCGGCGCAGGTCTTTCGGTCGTGGACCTCCCGGCGAGGCTGGAGCCTGCTCCAGCCGCTTCCTTATCTGGCAGGGCGCGGTGTGGGTCCGGCGATCACATGGCCGTTGCCGCCTCTGGGTGGGTTCATGGTGACGCAATCATGGCCAATACTACCCGATGAAGAAGGGCTTTGTGTAGCGCCTGGACAGTTGCAGAGAGGCCGCAAGGTGAGGTGGGCCGACGTTAATCTTTCGAAGGAGAAAGAGATGGTGCGACTGAGTGCGGATGTGACCGTTCTATGCGTTTCGCCACGAGCGGCGAAGGCACTGGTGAAATTCATCGCAAGCGTCCAATCGGCCAAGCCTGACGAGCGCCAGCCCCTGATCGACGAGTTCTGGCTGCGATCCCTTTCGCCTCCTGCGGCTCGGGCAGCAGTGCGGAAGTATGCCTTGGCCGCATCGGTGCTAAGGTGGCCCTGCATCTGTCTTTTCATGCTCTGCTTTGGATGGCTGCCGTATGTATTTTGGTGGTTCAGTGGTGACGTTTTGCGAGTGGGCTCGGCGATGGTCGCCGTGCTGGTGCTGGATGTGGTGGTGGCATGGACATGGCGTCGCCTGGATCAGCGCATCTTCGGTGATGCGATCAGCCGATGGACGCAGGTGCTGCATCTGATCGTGATGCCAGCGCACGCGATTCGGGCTCTGGATTTGATCGGGCTGGATGTGGTCGCGCCTTCCCACTCAGGGGTGGTCGCTTCCGTCCTTTTGCCTGAATCAAAAGCTCGCGCCGTCGCCAGTGCTGAATGGCGGAACTGGAAGTATCGGCAGGCCTCGATGCTCGGCCCCGAGG
Organism: Verrucomicrobiota bacterium; assembly: GCA_963204975.1. Classification (GTDB taxonomy): domain Bacteria; phylum Verrucomicrobiota; class Verrucomicrobiia; order Verrucomicrobiales; family Verrucomicrobiaceae; genus JAEUHN01. The sequence continues at coordinate 1,971 of CAUJJC010000278.1, forward strand.
TGGTCGCTCAAGTGTTGGTGCGGTTGGGGGCTTGCTTTCGCAGACTCGGCTATCAGGTGGATGAGCTTGATGCGCCACCAACGCAGGAATACGGGTCCAAGCGCTACTGCCAGTGCTGTCACGAGCAGTTCGTCATCGACGATGCTCGTTGTCAGTCCTGTGGCGATCTCGAGACTCGGGCATGGCCTGCGATGGACAATCGTGCTGGATGAATCCAGTGGCTTGGGTTGCCAAGCTTTTCACGCTGATCGGAAAAGGAGCAATTGTCTTTGGCCAATCGTCGCGTTTGGGCAAAGTGGATCATCATCTCCATGAAAAGCATTCTTTGCCTCGCCATTCTAACGACGTCAATCTCAGCCGCCGAACCTGTCGCCACGGTCACGAGCACACCGGGCCTCGTCGCCTTCTGGGACTTTGCGAAGCGGGAACCGGATGGCCAAAAGCGTTTCACCGCTCATGTGCCTGCTGGAGCCACGACGGACTACCCGCTCGATGCGGCGAACTACATCAACGACTACTGGGGTGCCGGGCGTGAGGCGACGTATGCGGATTTTCCGTTGCTGGGGCGCGGACCGTTCGGAAATGCGATTCGCATCGTCAAAGAGACGGATGAGAACTTCCGCCCCTTCCTCTTCGTGCCGAGGTCGCGTTTGCATGACACGCCTCTCGACATCAAAGGCGCGGGGAAGTCGGTCACGGTGGTCGTGTGGGCCATTCGCGAGAGCGGCAATCACGCTTTGGCGTGCATCTGGCATGAAGGCACCGATTTGAAAGAGAAGAGCACGGCTACCATCGCGAAGGTTGAGCGCGGTCAGCGCCAATACGCGCTCTTTGCCGGCCTGAACAAGCAAGGCAGCGCTTGCGGTCATGTGTCGGAGAACGGCGCGAGTTCCTTCCTGAACAAGTATGCGCTGCACAAGTGCAACTCGGCAGATCTTTCGCCCGAAGTGCCTGCCGATTCGCCTGCGGAGGTGCTAGACGCGTCGTGGCAGTGCTTCGCGATGACCTTTGATCATGAAAAAGACGAACTCACCGGCTGGCTCAACGGCGTCTCCGGTGATCGCTGGCTCGACAATCCAAAGAACGACAAACTCATCTCCTCCGCCTACAACGCCTACATGCAGGGCCACTACGCGAAGCTGCCCGGCAAGCAGGACGGCGAGGACGAGGCCTTCCCGAAGGATCAATACTACAACCCGCCTGAAGGCGAGCCGCTGAGCGTCAAAGTGCTGCGCGAGTCCGCCGACGAACGCGTCGAGCTGCGCGAGCATCGCTTCACGAAGATCGAAGTCACCCTGCGCGGCGGCAAAGAGGTCTCTCGTGATCTCGTGGCGCTGCGTCTGAACCCCTGGTGGTATCCGCACGACCTCTACACGCCGAAGGACGCCCAAAGCGGCGGCCCCTTCACCATCGGCCGCGTCATCCACAGCAGCCGCAGCGTTGGTTTCACTGGCTGGATCGGAGGCGTGGCCGTGTTTGACCGGGCGCTGAGCGCGGAGGAGTTGGGGAGGCTACGTGAGACGGCAGCAGGGCCGTAAGAAGTAGCAAAGTGTTAGGAACACTTTTCCAGGCCACTCTTGCAGAGTGCTTCGAGTTCGTTGTCTGACGGCACATTCCCGAGTTCCTCGGTGCCAGATGACAGTGATCTTGTTCTCATGGAAGGCAATTGCCCGGCCCGATGATGCTTCAAGTTGTATCTGCGTGTCATGAGCGCACGCGGACGATCTTGATCAGACTCAAACTTATTCCCGGTTTTATTTCCCGTTTTCTCAACTCACTCCGCTGGAAGCCTTGATCTACAAGGCTGGAGCGGGTGACGCGATTCGAACGCGCGACATCTTCCTTGGCAAGGAAGTGCTCTACCACTGAGCTACACCCGCGTGAGTTGAGGGCGCTATGGTGTCGAATTCATCGTGATGATCAAGAGGAAAGTTTAATTTGCGATGAAGAGTTTTTGATGACCCCGTGAGCCATGGCTCGACCACCGATTCTTGAACAAGTGCCCCAGCGTCCGCAGGAGTCATTTGACTGCGAAGTGATCGATAGTTCGGACTACGGGACGCGCTGGCATTTCCATCCTGAGGTGCAAATCACACTGGCGATCACGAGTCAGGGCTATCGCATCGTCGGTGACAACATCTCGCCTCTTCGTGATGGTGACTGCGTGCTTATTGGTTCGGATGTGCCGCATGTGTGGCAGCAAGATCCATCAACTGACAGGCACGCGGTGCAGGCGGTCATCGTTCGATTCAGGCGCGACTTCCTCGGGGCTGACTGGCTGGGCAGGCCCGAGATGGACCGGCTCAACAAGTTGCTGGTCCGCGCACGGCGGGGTCTTCAGATCACGGGGCGCACCCTGGCTGAGGTGTCGGCTCGTCTTCAGGCCTTGCCGAAACAGGATGGTCTGGCCCGCATCGTCGAGCTGCTTGGGGTGCTGGACTTGCTCTCTCGCTCCTCCGATTTGAAGCCACTGGCCAGTGCCAGTTTTCGCCCCGCGCTGGAGGCGACGGATCAGGAGCGCATGGGCCGCATCCTGCGCTACATCGAAGAGAATCTAGTGGAGGACCTGTCTCGCGATGATCTGGCCCGGGTAGCGAGCCTGAGCGCGGGGGCGTTCAGCCGTTACTTCAAGAGCCGCATGGGTAAATCATTGCCCGAATATGTGAACGAACTCCGCACCGGGCGGGCGTGCCGCTTGCTGGCCGAGTCCGACCAGCCTGTGACGGACATCGCGTTCGATTGTGGCTATCGGAATCTGGCCAATTTCAATCGTTGGTTCCTGAAGCTCACCGGGCATCCGCCGAGACATTACAGGAAGTTAATGACGGCCAGACGATGAGAGGGCCTGGAGTGCGAAGATTTTTCTGGCGTTCTACAAGACGTTTCTGTCTAATCACTTCGACAGCGCATCCGGTCGATGTGCCGTCACATAAATAGATAATACCAACCCAAACGCACTCATACCCATGAAAACACGTTACATCCGTTCTCGTCAGGGCTTCACCCTGATCGAACTGCTGGTGGTGATCACGATCATCGCCATTCTGGCGGGCCTCGCCGTGCCTGCCTTCAACCAGGTGCAGGAACGCGCACGCTTGATGCAGGGCAGCAGCAATTGCCGCCAGATCCTCATCTCGCTCAAGTCCTACGCTGGTGACAACAACGGGAACTATCCTGACTCCGACAAGGGCGACGATCCACAGACTGCGAATGATGCCTTCCGCATCCTCTTCAAGCGCGGTCTGCTCGAAGACGAGCGTGCATTTACCTGCTCGTCCAGCCCTTATGAGCCCGACAATGACATTGGCGAAGCTCCTGGTTACGAAGAAGCCCTCAAGGCTGGCGAAAACCACTGGGCACTTACCAAGGGCCTGTCGGACTCGTCTTCGGGTAATGCTCCAATCGTCTTCGAAAACTCCACTGGCGGTGGCTCATGGCCTCCGATGTGGAACTGCGATGCCGCAGGCCAGAAGAAAGAAGGACGCGCCTGGAAGAGCGGTAAGATCATCGTGGGCCGCAATGACGGATCCGTTGCTGGCGAGCAGCTCGAATCCATCAAGGGTGACAGCGTGCCTCTCAAGTCCGTGTCCAACGGCAAGGACCTCTTCACCATGTTCTCCGAGCAGGGTGAGTTCCTCGACGTGCAGCGCTAATCGCTTGAGCTAGCACTTATTTACTGATGCCGCAGGGGTTCGCTCCTGCGGCATTTTTTATGCCTCGATGTCAGCCTCGGGTTCAACGAGAGGCTCAGGCGCTCCATCGATCACTTCGCCTCGCGAGGACGTGCGGTGGAGGATGATGCCATCGCTGACAGAGGTCTTCCACCGCGCGAAGTGCTCGCTGCCATAATGCGCCTCCACAGCATCTCGATCCTCATACATCTCGGACAAGGCGAACACATTCGGTTTGTCGAGCTGCTGGGACACTTCGAATCGCAGGCACCCAGGTTCACCACGCGAGGCCTCGGCCTGGGATTTGACGATGGGCAGGAATTCCTCCACGCGGGCGGGATCGACTTCGAGAATCACGGTGACGCTGATCATGAGCTTCATTGAGGGGAGAAACGCAAAAGTTGCAAGCCTTGGTCTGCGTATTGGTTCGCCTTCAATCAACTACCCCTTTGACTCTTCCCTTGGTTATGAAACCCGGCCTACTCCTCGCCTCTCTTCTTTCGATAGTCCTCAGCGCTCCAGCGGCTGAAACCAAGCCGACGGAGAAACCCACACCCGCACCAGCCAAACCGGCAGCCCCGGCACCTGTGGTCACCCCACCGAAGCCGACGGCACCCGCTCCCGTGCCAGCGACGGCAAAGCCTGCGACGACCCCTCCTGCGAAGCCTGCCACACCGCCCGCAGCGAAACCTGCGACCCCACCACCTGCCAAACCGGCCACGCCCTCGCCTGCCAAGCCAGTTGCTGCTCCAGCAGCGAAGCCCACACCTCCTCCGCCACCACCCAAGCCGGTTCCAGTCTTTGCCGACAAGAACCTCGAAGCCGCCGTGCGGAAGCAGGTCTTCGCCAAGCGAGACAACCAGGAGCCTATCACAGCGGCTGACGTGGAGACGGTCGCAATAATTGAAGGCCGCGGCATGAACATCAAGGACCTCAGTGGCCTGGAGAAATGCACCCAGCTCGCTTCGCTCACCCTGCCGAAGAATCAGATCACCAACATCTCCGCGCTCAAAGGGCTCGAGCGTTTGCAGTTTGTCGATCTTGCCGATAACCAGATCACCGACGTTTCGTCCCTCGGCACGCTCAAAAGCCTGCAATACGTGGAACTCACGAACAACAAGGTCCAGGACATCTCAGCGCTGGGCAACGCGACCACACTCAACTCGCTCTACCTCACCAACAACCAGATCAAAGACGCTAGTGCTGTCTTCAAGCTGCCCAAGCTCTGGACGCTCTACCTCGAAGGCAATCAGGTCGCGAACATCACCGGCATTGGTCAGCTCAAGTGGCTCTCCATGCTCTCGCTCAAGGGCAACCAGGTGGTGGACGTCGCACCGCTGGAGCCGCTTGCCGAGCTTCAGTTCCTCTTCCTCGACAACAACAAGATCGCCGACCTCGCACCGCTGCAGCGCATGATGAAGAAGGACTTTGATGGGGCCAAGGAGTGGGCTCCCTATTGCAACATCTATGTGGGCGGCAATCCGCTGACGGATGCTTCGAAGAAGATTGTCGAGGAACTCAAAAAGGCCGGTGCCCGCATCTCGCCGTGATTGCCTCGTGACTTCGCAAGAAAGTTGCGTTTAGGTCCGCCGCATGACCCTCACCGAGTTCCTTCACGAACCCATCGCCAAGCGCGCGCTTCTCGCGTGCCTCATGATTGGATTCTCGAACGGTTTCGTGAGTGCCTACGTGGTGCTGCGCAAGAGTGCGCTAAAGATCGGCACCTTGTCGCACTCGCTCCTGCCAGGGCTCGCGCTGGCGGTGCTGATCTTCGGGCTCACGCAGTGGAGCGCCCTCGCCGGAGCGGTGTTTGCCGCGATGATGGTGGGCCTGGGTTCGCTCTTTGTCGCGCGGACATCACGCATCGATCAAGATACTGCGCTGGGCATCCTCTACACAGCTGCGTTTGCAGGTGGTTACATTCTTCTATCGCGCATGAGTGTGCGGCAGAAGCTCGATGAGTGGCTCTTCGGCAGTATCGTGGGCATGTCCGATACGGATCTGTGGATCGCCTTTGGCATCAGTGCTCTGGCTGTGCTCACGCTGACCGCCTTGCAGCGCCCGCTGCTGATTCTCCTCTTTGAACCCAACGTCGCGGCGAGCTTGGGGGTCCCCGTGTTGTTCTTGAACTACGCCCTGTTTGGCGTCGTGATTCTGGTGCTGATCTCGTCTCTTCAGGCAGTGGGTTGCATCTTGAGTGTGGGCCTCATGGTCGCCCCTGCGGCCACCGTTTACCTCTTCACCAACAACGCCAAAACCCTGTTCTGGGGCGGCGGAATCATTGGGGCGCTCGGGTCTGTTGCTGCCTTTTTCCTTTCCTATCCTCTGGGCTGGCACATCAGTTCCACCATCATCGTGGTGCTCGGCGTGCTCTTTATTCTCGCCTACATCTTCAGCCCACGCTACGGAGCCCTGGCGCAGATGGTAAGGACGCTGAAGTCGAAGGGCTGAGGACCGCGCTTCTCTGCTACTTGATCACCTTCGCCTTGAAGGTTTCCAGTGCGGCTTTGATGAGGTGATCATCGTAAAACTCATCGCCGACAGAGGCCGCGTCCTTGCCATTCGTTTCAGCAGTCGCGGTTGCTTGCTGTGGGGAAGGGGGCGTTGCTGGAACTGGTGCAGGGGCTGCAACAGGTGCCGGTGTTGCTAGCGGTGCGGGCTTGGCGGCTGGCATCGAGAACATGTCTGGCTCCTCTGCGGCTGGGGGAGCGAGATTGGGATCGACGACGAGTTCCAGCTTCACAGGCTGACCGGCGGCTTCGGCGAGTAGTTCTTCGAGGAAGCGGCGGGTGCCGTCGCGCTGCAGGCTATCGCGGGAGTGCGCCTCCGAGGTGGGGAAGCCGATCTTGATGATGCCATTGTTGAAGTCGAGCTGCGTGCCCACCTTCACCCAATGAGAGACGAGCTGGCGCGTGGCCTGCACGCGAGGAATGATGGAACGCCACAGCGCATCGGCATTCGCCACCAGACCACGAGGCGCAGGCGGCGAGGCGGTGATCGGTGCATCGAAAAGCATGTCCGGCTCCGGTGCTCGATTGGGTAGGGGAGCATCGACAGGTGTCCCCCACGGAGGGCTGAGGTCATCGGGCGACTCGTCTTCACGAAGGTCTTCGAGTGCGGCTGGCTCTGGTTGCGGAGCGATCACACGAGGCGCGGGCGCGGTGATACGGGGGGCTGGCTCGGCGACTCGCGGCGCAGGCTCTGCATTGCGTGGGGCGGGAGCGGCAGGCTCCACGCTGCGAGCAGGTGGAGGTGTGATCTTTTTGGGCTCCACCACCAAGCGCGGTGCCGCTGCGAGCAAGGGGGCTGCACCACGGCGGGCCTGCACGATGGCATGCGCTTCACCTGCGGAGGTGCCGGCATTGTCAATGGCTTCGAGCACTTCGCTGAGCGAGACCTCGGCCAGGCTCTCGATGCCCTGGATGATGCCGAGTTCGAGGTGAAGGCGTTTGTTGCTGGCCCAGCGAAGGCGGGCATCGACTTCAGTCAGGCCATCGACGATGCGCAGGAGCTGCTCCGTGCTGGTCGCTTTAGCTTGTTCGGCGACTTCGGCGGCGATGGCAGGAGGAAGGTTTTCCACAGCAGCTTCCGCGTCCGCTTGATGGACCAGGAGCGTGCGGAAGTGCTGAATGAGATCCGAGAGCAGGCGGCTCAAGTCTTTGCCATCATCGGACTGCTGATGCACGAAGCGCAGAGCGCCCACGGTGTCGCGCGCAATCATTTGACGCGCGAGTCCGCACACGGTCTCCAGCGGTGTGAAGCCAAACATGTCGAGCACGTCCGTCTCGGCGATCTTATGGCCACAGAAGGCGACGAGCTGATCGAGCATCGACTGCGCATCGCGCATCCCGCCGTCCGCACCTTTGGCGATGGCGTAGGCGGCCTTGTCATCCAACTCGACGTTCTCCAACTGCGCGATGTGCAGCAGGTGGTTCGCGATGATTGGGTCCGGGATGCGGCGCAAATCAAAGCGCTGGCAGCGGCTGATGATTGTGGGCAGTATCTTGTTCGCCTCGGTGGTGGCGAAGATAAACTTCACATGTGGCGGAGGCTCTTCGAGTGTCTTGAGCAGCGCATTGAACGCCGCCGTCGAGAGCATGTGGACCTCGTCGATGTAGTAAATTTTGAAGCGACCGCTGCTGGGCGCATACTTCACCGTCTCGCGCAGATCGCGCACCTGATCGACGCCGTTGTTGCTCGCACCGTCGATCTCCAGCACGTCAAGGCTGTTGCCCTCCGCGATCTCGCGGCAGACAGGATCATTCGGGTCGAAGTCGATGCTCGGTCCGCCGGGGCAGTTCAGTGCCTTGGCGAAGATGCGTGCGGTGGACGTCTTCCCTGTTCCGCGCGGGCCAACGAAGAGGTAGGCATGGGCCAGCCGGTTCTGTGCGATGGCATTGCGCAATGTGCGGACAACATGATCCTGGCCGAGCACATCGGCGAAGGTCTGCGGACGATACTTGCGGGCGAAGACTTGGTAACTCACGGCGCTTGTTCATAGCGAGAGGGAGGGGAAGGGCGAGGGGTTTTTGTCCTTGCGGCGCAATCAACCCTGCCTTCAGGCCTATCGCTGTGAAAGATGGGCCAGGTAGGCGATCAGATCGCGCACTTCAGTGTCTGTGAGCTTGTTCACCAAGCCCTCGGGCATGATCGAGACAGGCAATGGCGCGCGCGCCACGATGTCCTTGATGTTTACATCAAATGTGTTGCCGCCGAGATCGACGTAAGTGTGCGTGTTCCCTCGCTCAATGAGGCGGAAGGCGGTGGCCGACTTGCCGTCTGCTGTAGTCAGCATGAAGGCTTCGTATTGAGGTGCCACATTGCGATTTGGCTGAAGCAGGGACTCCAGCAGGTAAGCGGGGTCCGTCGCTTTGCCAATGGTGGCGAGATTGGGACCGGCGATGCCGCCGATGCCTTCGACACGATGGCACACGGCACAACTGCCTAGCTTTGGCGACATGAAAACGTTGCGCCCGTTGGCGAGGTCGGTCTCGCTGGGGACTTGCTGGAGGTAGTTTTTCCACACCACGATGTTGCCAAAGTCAGGCCGTGTCAGCGGGAAGAACGGCTTGCCCAGCAATCGCGAGACAAGCGGCTTGAGCGCCAGATGATCCAGCTTTGCCAGCTTGTCCTTGAGTTCTTGGTTCAGATTCGCGCCTTGTGCGGCTTGGAGTGCTGCGATGCGGAGCTTATCACTTTTCGCTTCATTGAGAGCGATCTCGACGAGCGCGGCGGCATCGGCTTCGGAGGGCAGGCAATGCTGGAGCGCTGCGATTCGCACGGACTCTTCCTGTCGATCATCAAAGGCGATCTTGTGCATGAGTGCCTCGCGTTTCGGATCGCGGAGCGTGCCGATGAAGTGGACCAGCCACTCCTTCTCCTCCGGTGTCGCTTTGCCGAGTAACGGCTCCAATCCCTCGCTGGTGAGGTGCTTGTCGCGATCAGGTATGATCTCAAGCGCCAGCTTTTTTCGGGAAATCGGAGCTTCAGGATCAGTGATGTCCTTTTTCAAGTGATCCACCAGTTGGGCCTCGGATGTCGCGGCAGACTCCAGGCGTGCGAGTGTGGTGAGGCCCGCGTAGTAAACGGAGGCGCTGACGGACGCGTCCTTCAGCCGAGCTTCGATCAGAGGAGCGAAGCCAGGAAAGCGAGCGTCGCTGATCCACTTCAAGGCAGTGAGAACCACGGCATCATTAGCATTGGCAAGGGCGCGCGCGATCATCTGAGAGCCCACATCATTGAGTGGCACGCCTTCAAATTGCAAGGCAGTGCGCGCAGCGAGGAGGAGCATCACATCGACATGCGGATCGCCCATCGTGGTGGTCGAGAAGTAGCGCAACTGCTGCCCCTCACGAGCCAGTCGCCAGATCACGGCGGAGACGAGGTAGGGCTTCTGAAACGTCAACCACTGCGCCACCTCCTTGTCGCTCGGCGTGGGACCCCACATGATGCGCTCGCGCAATTCAGTATCTGGATCGGCTGGCCATGGCTTCACGGGTGACTCGGCGAGTGGCGCTGGCTCCTTCGCAGCGATGCGCCACACACGACCTTGACCATGCAACTCGTAGTCGCGCTTCACCCAG
>CAUJJC010000279.1 GCA_963204975.1 Verrucomicrobiota bacterium
GTAATGGCTGTGGGTGAATCCCGTCTGCTCGGCGATGGCGTCGATGGTGAGGTCGGTGTCGCTCAGCAGTCGCTCGACCACGCGAAAGCGCAGGCGCTGGATCTCCTCCTTCGGTGAACGTCCAAGCGCGGCTTTCATGCGGCGCTCCAGGGTGCTACGTGAGGCGTTCAGCTTGCGACATACTTCGTCCACGGTGATGCCGGTGCCCGCGCCCTCGCGCATGAGACGCGATGCACGCGCGACGAGCTGATCATTGATCACCAAGTCGTCCGACGACGCGCGCACGACGATCCCGCGCGGCGGCACCAGCGTCTCCATCTGCTTCGGCTTTTTGCCGCTCATGAGGCGATCGAGCACCTCCGCAGCGCGATAGCCCACCGTCGCGCCATCGTAGCGCAGGCTGGTGAGTGGCGGCGTAGAGAACTCGCAAAGCGTTTCCTCGTTCTCCGCGCCAACCACGGCGACCTCTTCTGGCACCCCGATGCCAGCGCGCTGGCAGGCATCCAGCAGGCGAACGCCGAGCTGATCGGTGGCGGCGAAGATCCCGACAGGCTTCGGAAGTTTAGCCAGCCAGTCGATGAGTCGCGCCTGGCTTTGTTCCCAGTCCGACACGCTCTCCGGCTGCGTCTCTGGCAACACCGTGCAGGAGCAATTCGCTGCCTTGGCGGTGCTGACGAAGTTCTGCACACGCTGCTCGAAAAACGTCTCGGTCTCCAGGCTGTAAACGGCGAACCTCCTGTAGCCTCGATTGTAGAAATGCTCGGCCACTATTCGTCCGATAAGGTGGTTGTCCATGCCCACGAAGGGCAGTTGCTTGCACAGCTTACTGGAGCGCACCTCGACTGCTGGAACACCACTCGCCTTGATCGCCTCCGCCATCTCCGGCGTGAAGGTGCGGCTGATGATGCCGTCGCCGTCCCAGTGCTTCAGCCACGGCGGTGGCGAGGAGTCCAGCGCACGGAGTTCGATGAAGGTGGACCATGGACCGTGCTCGGCGATGTAGCGCCGCACACCTGCCAGCAGCTCGCGCGTGTAGGTGCGCGTGGTCTCGACCAGGAGGGCGACACGAGGGATGCGGCGGCGGGTTTTGGGCATGACGGAAAACCTGAGGTTCAGTGCAGCATACCCGCAGTTACACCGTGCAGGCAATCGCGTTTCATAAAGCGCATGTCCAAACCCAAAGTTCTTCTCATTGTCGGCGACGCCACGGAAACCGTGGACACCCTGTATCCCTACTATCGTCTCATCGAAGGCGGCTACGAGCCTGTGGTCGCTGCTCCTGAAAAGCGTCGTTACCAGATGGTGCTGCACGAAGTGAAGCCCGGCTGGACCATCACCAAGGAATGGGAAGGCTATAGCATCATGGCCGACGTGACCTTCGCCGAGATCAAGCCCGAAGAATACGCGGGCATCTTCTTCAGCGGCGGTCGCGCACCGGAATACATTCGTGAAGACGAGGACCTGCTGCGCATCACGCGCTGGTTCTGGGAGAACAAGAAGCCCTGCGCCAGTGTGTGCCACGGGGTGGAAATCCCAGCTCGTGCCGGCATCGTGAAAGGCCTGCGCATGGCCACCGTGGCGAAGTGCAAGTTCGACCTCGAAGTCTGCGGCGGCATCTACGTGAACGAGCCCTGCGTCATTGATCAGCACATGTTCAGCGGCCGCACCTACCACGACAGCGGTCACTTCATTGGCCCGTGGATCAAGGCGCTCGACGCATCGATCAGTCGCTAAACATCAACCTCTCTTCGCCATGAACCGCCGCACCTTCCTTCAGAGTCTCGCCGCCGCAGCGGCTGCTCCTGTCTTCGCTCAGTCGAGCGCCAAGCCGAGCCTTGGCTTCAGCCTTTACGGCATGAAGTCGTTGTCGCTCGATGAGGCGCTCAAGACCTGCGCCGAGGTTGGCTTTTCGCATGTCGAGCTGGCGCTGAATCCTGGCTACGTCACGGAGCCCAAGGTCTTCACGACGGAAGCTCGGAAGGCGGCGGTCGCGAAGCTCGCGGAACTCAAGCTCGGGTTGCCCTGCCTCATGGTGAACATGAGCCTGACTGCGGATGACAAGGCGCACGCCAACGCCTTGCAACTCATCCCTGATGCCGGAGCGCTCGCGCATGAACTCAACCCCGCGAACCCGCCGATTCTGGAGACCGTGCTTGGTGGCAAGCCATCGACTTGGGAGGAGCAAAAGGCGGGCATGGCGGAGAAGCTGCACGCCTGGGCCGCTGCGGCGGAGAAGGCGAAGACGGCCATCGCGGTGAAGGGCCACGTCGGCAGCGCGGTGAACTCGCCAGAGCGTCTGCTGTGGTTGCTTGATCAGGTGAAGTCACCCGCGATTCAGGTCGCGTATGACTACAGCCACTTTCAGCTCATGGGCTTCGATATGGAGGAGACCATGAAGCTCCTGCTGCCACGCACGAAGTTCATCCACGTCAAAGACTCCGTGGGCACGATGCCGAAGTTCCAGTTCGCTTTGCCCGGCGAAGGCAGCATCGACTACGTGAAATATTTCTCGTTGCTCAAGCAGCACGGCTACACCGGCCCCGTCTGCGTGGAGGTCAGTGGACAGGTCTTCAACAAACCCGGCTACGATCCCACCGCCGCTGCGAAGAAGAGCTTCGCCGCGCTGAATGGTGCGCTGGCGAAGTTGGGGTGAAGGTAGGAAGATTGGCGGTAGGAAAATGTGAGCCTTCCAAGCTGTATGCCGATTCGATGTCTCATCACCTTTCCACGGTTGGATAGCCGTGAATTTGGCGCATTGGATTACCAAGTGATGGACGTTGCCTTCGCCTGCCAGCGTGAGCTTGGGAGGCTGGCCGATGAAAGGATATATCAGAACGACATGGTTTTCCGTCTCGCGAGGGCTGGTGTGGATGCAAGATGTGAGGTTCCCGTGGAAGTCCGCTTTGGCGGCTTCCAGAAGACCTACTTTCTTGATCTCGTCGTTGCTGGGATGGGCGTGTATGAATTGAAGAGCGTCGCCCGGCTCACGAACGAACACGCTGCACAGTTGATGAACTACCTGCTACTGCTCGATTGCAGTCGAGGGAAGCTGGTCAACTTTCGATCAACATCGGTATCTTCTCGCTTCGTGAATGCGCCGTTTGAACTGGCTGAACGCCGTGAATTCTCGGTGGATCGGTCGGGGTGGAAGGGCTGTTCGCGAACATCCGACTGGATTGTCGAGATGCTGAGAGACTGGGGAACCGCCCTGGAGCTTCCCTTGTATCATCAGGCGATCACTCATCATCTGGGCGGTGAAGGCCTCGTCGCTCACAACATGCCGCTGAGCCGAAGCGACCAGAACCTGGGAAGTCAGCGTTTTCACCTTCTGGCACCCGACGAAGCCTTTCGCCTTACCGCCTTCAACACCGACATGCCGCTCTACCGGTCCGAAGTTCGGCGTCTATTGTCCCTGAGTCCGCTCAAATGCATTCACTGGATCAACATCGGCCTGCACAAACTCTCCTTCACCACCATTAACCGAAAGTAGGCCTGCATTTTCCTACCGCCAATCTTCCTACCTTCATGCTCAGGCATCTCATTCTATTCCTTCCGATCAGTGCGTTCGCTGAGCCCCTAGTTACGGGCTTCGAGCGATTTCATCAGCAAGCACCGTCCGCAGACGCGGGTCGGTTGTTGTTCAATGAACTCGGTTGTGTGAATTGCCACGGCGGCGACACCGGTTTGCCGGCGCGGCGCGGCCCCATCTTGGCAGGTGTGACGCAGCGGGAGCATGCGGCTTGGCTGAAGGCTTTCATCGCTGATCCAGCGAAGGTGAAGCCGGGAACGAACATGCCGCATCTGCTTAATGACGAAGCGAGTGCTGAAGCCGTGCTGCACTACCTTGGCACCGTGACGCCGAAGACCCCGTTCAAGCCGAAGGGCGCGAAGTATATGAACGCGGAGCGCGGCAGCGATGTGTTTCACACCGCAGGTTGCGTGACCTGCCATCAGCCAGGCAAGGACTTCCAGCCGCCTGCGGGCGTGCCTGCGGCGAAGGACTACACGCATCGTTCGGTGGCGCTGCCGGAACTGACGAAAAAGTATAGCCTCGCCTCGCTCACGAACTTCCTCAGCGATCCGCTGAAGCTGCGTCCCGATGGTCGCATGCCAGCGATCGAACTGCACGAAGGCGATGTCACCGATCTCGCAGCGTTCCTGCTCGACTTGCAGCAAAGTGATGGCTCCGGGATTCCAGGCATCGCTCCGTTCAAGGCCGACAAAGCACTCGCTGAGAAAGGCAAAACGCTGGTCGCTTCGATGCGTTGCGCGGCTTGCCATGAGTTGCCCAAGGACGTGGCTGCGAAGCCTGTCGCGCTGAAGCAAAACGATGGTGGCTGCCTCGATGGCAAAGCCGCTGGCGTGCCACGCTACGATCTCAGCGAGGCCCAGCGCATGGCCCTGAAGTCTTACCTTGCCGCACGCGACGAGAAGTTCACAGCGAAGCAAAAAGCAACGCTCACGCTGCAAGCACTCAATTGCACCGCGTGCCACGACCGCGATGGACTCGGTGGACCCGACGCAGCGCGGAAGGCTTACTTCACTGGCGATCACAACCTGGGCGACACGGGACTCTATCCGCCACCACTGACGGAAGCGGGACGCAAGCTCACACCTGTATGGATTAATGAGGTGCTCGCGGGCAAGAAGCGCGCGCGGCCATACTTGCAGACGAAGATGCCGCGCTTCGGCAAGACGACGGACGAACTCGCAGCATTGCTCGCGGAAGCGGATGCGAAGCCCGAGAAGCCATTGCCGGAGGGCGACATCGCGGCGGGTCAGAAGCTCATGGGCACGGTCGGTGGCATTGGTTGCATCACCTGCCATCGCTGGGACAAGCGGCCTTCGCTCGGAATTCAGGCGCTCGACTTGAGCACACTCGCGCAACGCATTCAGCCGGGCTGGTTGCGCGACTACCTTATCAATCCCGCCTCACATCGGGCAGGCACCTTGATGCCTTCGTTCTGGCCGAATGGTGTGGCTTCGAATCAAGTCATCCTCGGCGGCGACACGGACAAGCAGATCGCCTCCATCTATGCCTTCACGAAGGCAGGCAAAGGCGAGCCCGAGGGTTTCCCGGCAATGCTCGCGGGCGAGTTTGAATTGATCCCCAAGGACCGTCCGATCATCCAGCGCACATTCATGAAGGACGTGGGCACGCATGCGATCCTCGTTGGATTTCCGGCGGGCATTCACATCGCCTACGATGGCTTGCACGCACGACCGGCGATGATTTGGAAGGACAAGTTCTTCGACGCTTACAACACTTGGTTCACGCGCGCGGCACCGTTCGAGAGTCCGCTGGGTGAACTGGTGGCGAAGTGGTCGGAGCCGAGTGCGTCCGCTGATGACGTGCAGTTCCGTGGCTTCAAACTCGATACAGCAAAGGTGCCCACCTTCCTTTACGATGTGGCGAAGGTGCGCGTGCAGGAACGATTCGAACCGAAGGACGGCAAGTTGCAGCGCGCGCTCACATGGGACGCCACCGCGCGTGCCGACATTGGCATCTCGCATCCCGACGGCGTGACTGTCACTGAAGCCCCCGACAGCGCGGCGGGACATCGCACCTTCATCTACTCGTGGAAAAGAAAACGACTCACCTCCTCGCCTCGCTCGAGGCCGGGCGTGATTTTGCCGCCGAGGCGGCCTACACGATCACCGATCTGCTAACG
>CAUJJC010000280.1 GCA_963204975.1 Verrucomicrobiota bacterium
TCGATTTTCTACTTTCGACTTCGCTTGTGAAAAATTTCACAAGCCCTCTCCTGAACTCTACCGACCATGGGTAACTTCTTTCCGCGCTGGACTAATTGGCTGCCGCTCAAGCTAGCCATCGGAGTGGTGTTTATTGTGCTAGGTGTTGCCGTTGCATTGCCATATTACGCGACGCCGAAATATACGCGTGTGGGCTACCAGCCGACGCAACCAGTGCCCTTTTCTCACAAAATCCATGTGGAGCAGAACGGCATGGACTGCCGCTTCTGCCATAGCTTCGGTGAGCGCTCCAGCCACTCAAACGTGCCGACCAACCAAGTCTGTTTCAACTGCCACGGTGCAGGGAAGGGGCAGATCAAGTTGGCCAGCCCGAAACTCGAGCCAGTTCGCAAGGCGGCAGAGACCGGTGATCCAATCAAGTGGGTGAAGATTCACAAGGCCCCCGACTACGTCTATTTCAACCACAGCGCTCATCTCAATCGCGGCATTTCCTGTGTGTCCTGCCATGGCAAGATCAATGAAATGGAAGTGGTTCATCACGATCAGCCGCAGTCGATGGGCTGGTGCTTGGATTGCCATCGCAATCCAGAAAAAAATCTTCGCCCTCTCACGGAGGTGGCAAATCTGAATTATCAGCCCGAAAATTTGGATCGAATCGGCTTCTACAAGTCCCTGCTGGCGAAGAATTCGGCGGCTGACATCGCAGCCGAGATTCCTGGTGGCAAGGGTGCGTCAGCAGCAGATGCGGACGCCCTCGCAACTCTGGCCCAGAAGGCCTACGGAGACAAAGTTACACAGACGGAAGTGGGCACTCAGCTCAAGAAACACTGGAACATTCTGCCGCCACAGGACTGCACGGCGTGCCATCGCTAAACCCATTTTCGGACGCTACCCATCATGAAGAGAGTTTGGCAACATCCCGAGGAAGCAAAGACCGGTCGCCGCTACTGGCGTAGCATTGGTGAGCTGGAGCAGCGCGAGGACTTCCTGAAGAATCTGGGTCGCGAATTCCCTAATGGCGACGAGCTGAGTGAAGAGGAGCGCGAGAACTCCCGCCGCACTTTCCTCAAGATCATGGGTGCTAGCGTTGGCATGATGGGTCTCGCTTCGTGCCGTCGCCCAACGATCAACATCCTCCCATACACCAAGAGTGTGGAGTGGATGGTTCCCGGCAAGCCGCTGCTTTATGCGACGGCCATGCCTCGTGCTTTCGGTGTGACGCCGATGGTGGTCACAACGCATGAAGGTCGTCCGACACACCTGTCCGGCAATCCTTTGCATCCTTCGGTGAGTGGTGGCCTTGATGCTTTTGCGCAGGCCTCGATCCTTGATCTCTACGATCCAGACCGCTCGCAGAAAATATTGATCGACGGCAAGAAGGCAGACGCCGCAGCCCTCGATAAAGCTATCGAGAATCTCAAGAAGTCGGCGGCGGCTGATGGGCTCGCCCTACTCGTCGGTGCTGAGCAGTCTCCGACGGCTGACCGCCTTCGTGGCGAAGTGCTCAAGAAGTTCCCCAAAGCCAAGCTTTACAGCTATGAGGCCATTAGCCGCGATGTGCAAACGGCGGTGAACAAGAGTCTTCTGGGTGCTGGAGTGCAGCCAGTGGTGAACCTCGACAAGGCATCACGCATCTTCTCGCTCGACTGCGACTTCCTCGGACTCGATCCCGTCTCCGAAGATGGTATCGCCCAATTCTCGAAGGCTCGTGCAGCGGACAAGCCTGACGAGGCGGATAAGATGAACCGCCTCTACGTAGTGGAAAATCGCTACACTTTGACTGGTGCCATGGCCGACCATCGCAAGGCGGTCGCTGCCAGCCAACTCGCGACTGCGGCAGCGCTCCTCGCCGCCAAGATTGATCCGTCTCTCGCTGGCAGTGTTTCCAATCTTGCCAGCGCAGCATCCCCTGAACTCAAGATCTGGGTTGAGACTGCGGCTGACGACCTGCTCGCTAACAAGGGCAAGGCGGTTGTGCTCGCGGGCTCGCGCACCGATGCCGCTGTCCAGGCCCTCGCGGTCGCGATGAATAACGCCCTGGGTGCTTTCGGATCGATCATCGAAACCTACAAAGTGTCCAGTAATGAAGCTGGCACGATCAAGGATCTGGCTGATGCCATTGCTGCTGGCGGTGTGAAGACCGTTCTTTCGCTCACGGCCGCAGATCCCGTATTTGATGCCCCGTCCTCATTGAATTTGGCCAAGACCATCAAGGAGAAGAAGGTGGTGCTCTTGCATCTCGGTCTCCGGTTGAACGCGACGGCTGCTTCAGCCAATATCCACATCCCTGCCGCTCACTATCTGGAGGCCTGGGGCGATGCAGTCAGCCTGAATGGTGTTTATTCGATCGTTCAGCCGATGATTCAGCCTTTGTTCGGAGGAGTCTCCGAGATCGAGCTTCTGCTCGCCTTGCTGGACAAGAAAAAGTTTGCTGTTGAGGCACCCAAAGAGGGCGCAGCTCCCGCCGCCGCAACTGATGATCCAGCCTATGCGGCTGTTCGCGAATCCTTCGCAACTGCCGCTGGTGGTGTAAACGAGGAGAAGTGGAACTTCACCCTCCGCGATGGTTTCCTGAAGGGAAGTCAGGCGACACCTTCGACGGCAACAGTGAACTCTGCTGGCGTCGCGAATTTCGTATCGGCTGCCAAGGCATCCGCTACGCTATCCGCGACTTCGCCGGAAATCGTGCTGGTTCCTGACAGCAGCGTTTACGACGGTCGATACATCAACAACGCTTGGCTCCAGGAAGCACCCGATCCTGTCACTAAGCTGACCTGGGACAACGCAGCGCTTATTGGCTCGGCGACTTACAAGGCACTGGGCTTGGTTGAGGGTCAGCAAGCCGCAGAAGGCTTGGTGCAGAAGATCAAGATCACCGTCGGTGGCAAGGAACTCGTCATTCCAGCCATTGAGGCCCCTGGCCACGTTTCGAATTCAATCACCATTCCTCTTGGCTACGGTCAGGAAATAACTGGCAATGTAGGCAAGGGCGCAGGTTTCAACGGCTACGCGCTCCTGACCAATCCTGGCGAGTTCGTTCTCACCGGAGCCAAGGTCGAGGTGCTGAAGGACACGTTTCAACTCGCGATCACTCAGGAGCACAACTCCATGGAAGGCCGCAGTGTCTTCCGCGAAGGCACGGCAGAACTCCTGAAGAAGGAGCCCACCTTTGCGCAGACCACTGGCATCGACAGCCACATCCCGCCGTCGATGAGCTTCTATAATGGCCAATTTGGCAAGAAGGATGTCGATAGCCCTGACGGATTCGACTATGATCAGAAGCATCAGTGGGGCATGACGATCGACCTCAGCAAGTGCATCGGTTGCACGGCCTGCTTGATCGCTTGCCAGTCGGAAAACAATATTCCAGTTGTCGGAAAGGACCAGGTGCAGAAAGGCCGCGTGATGCATTGGATCCGTATGGATCGCTACTTTGCTACGTCAGAAGTGGGCGCTGAAAAGCGGGGTCGCGACGATGTCGATGTAGCTCCCACACCTGAGCAGATGGAGAACGCAGAGATGGTTCATCAGCCGGTGGCCTGCCAGCAGTGCGAATCTGCTCCCTGCGAAACTGTTTGTCCGGTCAACGCCACGGTTCATACCGAGGAAGGCCTCAATGCAATGGTTTACAATCGCTGCATCGGAACTCGCTATTGCGCCAACAACTGCCCTTACACGGCCCGTCGTTTCAACTGGTTCGACTATAACAAGCGTCCGCTCGACGAACTTTACTGGGGTCCGCTCAGCACTCCCGAGAAAACGGGAATGCGTGAGATCAGCAAGCTCCAAAAGAATCCGAATGTCACCGTCCGTATGCGCGGCGTCATCGAGAAATGCACCTACTGCGTGCAGCGCCTCGAAACCGCTAAGATCACTCAGAAGCAAAAGCAGCGTGATTCGAAGGATTTCCGTATTCCAACCGACAGTGTCAAGAGTGCCTGCCAGCAGGCCTGCCCAGCAGGTGCTATTGAGTTTGGCGACCTCGGCAACAAGGACAGCAAGGTGCTCAAGCTCAAGGCATCGAATCGCAACTACGACGTCCTCAAGTATCTCAACACCCGCCCGCGCACCAGCTATCTGGCTCGCATTCGCAACGTGAACCCAAAGATGCCCGGCGCAGCCGGCATCGCAGCCTGGAGCGGCAAGAATTTCTAAGCCATGGCAGCTACCGAATCAGACTCCCATCAAGACTCCGGCGCTTACACAGCCCTGGACCGTGAGCCACTGGTGCTGAACAATCGTTCCTTCGGTTGGATTACCAATCGCATCTGCGGAATCGTTGAGAACAAGCAGCCTTTCGGCTGGTGGGTGCTCTTCATTCCTTCCGTGATCCTCACTGGAATCATGGCCTTCTGTTTCGTTTATCTCATTGCCACAGGTGTAGGCGTGTGGGGGCAGAAACAGCCGGTTGATTGGGCCTGGGACATCACGAATTTCGTGTTCTGGATCGGTATCGGTCATGCAGGAACTCTGATTTCCGCCATTCTTTTCCTCACCCGACAAAGGTGGCGCACGTCCGTGAATCGTGCGGCGGAGGCTATGACGATTTTCGCGGTGATGTGCGCGGGTCTTTTCCCTGCCTTCCATGTGGGTCGTGTTTGGATGGTGTGGTTCCTTGCACCGATTCCGAATGCGAATGCGATCTGGCAGAACTTCAAGTCACCGCTTCTGTGGGACGTGTTCGCTGTTTCGACCTACTTCACTGTGTCGGCGATCTTCTGGTATTTGGGACTTGTGCCTGATCTTGCAACGCTGCGTGATCGCTGCAAACCCGGTATTCGCAAGATGATGTATGGCATCTTCTCGCTCGGCTGGCGTGGCGCTAATCGTCACTGGAGCCACTACGAAACCGCCTACATGCTGCTCGCGGCACTCTCGACTCCGCTCGTTCTCTCGGTGCATTCTGTGGTGTCCTTTGACTTCGCTACTTCGGTTGTCCCTGGCTGGCATGCCACCATCTTCCCTCCTTACTTCGTGGCGGGTGCTATCTTTGGTGGTTTCGCGATGGTGCTCACTCTGATGATTCCGGTTCGATCAATCTATGGTCTGCACGACCTGATCACGCCGAAGCACATCGACAACATGGCGAAGATCATCCTGCTCACCGGCACTATCGTTGGTTACGCCTACAGCATGGAATTCTTCATGGCCTACTACGGTGCGAATCCGTTTGAGCTTCAGACCTTCAAACTTCGCGGTCTCTATGGCCCAAGCACATGGTATTACTACGCGATGTTCGCCTGCAATGTGTTTGCGCCGCAGATCTTCTGGATCAAGAAGATGCGCACAAATCTCATCGCAGTCATGATTGTCTGCATGTTTGTCAACGCAGGCATGTGGTATGAGCGCTACGTGATCATCGTGACCACGCTGGAGCGCCATCTGACACCGGGCTCGTGGCGTGTGTTCCATGCGACCTGGGTCGATATCACCACTTTCATCGGCACGTTTGGCTTCTTCATGATGAATTTCCTTTTGTTCCTTCGCTTCTTGCCGGTCATCGCTATTGGCGAAGTGAAAGGCGTGACTCCTGCCGCGGATCCTCACGCAGGCGAGTCCCACGAACATGGCGTGCAGGAGGACGACGCCATGGGCTACGAAACACCCGCCAGCACTTATCCTGGTGGCGTGAAACCTGCGGCAACGGCTGCCTAACCCTTTCCTGAAGATCAACGTGAGCACCACATTGAAAAGAGTTCATGGCTACCTTGCCGAGTTTGATTCGGTCAAGGACCTGTATCATGCCGCCGAGCAAGTGCGCGATCAGGGTTTCCAGCGTTGGGATTGTCACTCGCCGTTCCCGATTCACGGCTTGGATGCAGCGATGGGAGTGAAGCGCTCGACGTTACCCTGGTTTGTATTCTTCGGAGGCATGGCCGGCACATCCACGGCGTTTATCATGCAGTCGCTGACTCAGTCCACGTTTTGGAGTGATATGGGAATGGGTTTCCTCGAAAAGATCGCGGAAACTTATCCCACAGTCGTTCAGGCAAAGCCTACAGGGTTTGTGACCCTTCCCGCCTTCTTCCCGGTCATGTTCGAACTGACTATCTTGTTCAGTGCATTCACCGTTTTGTTCGGCTTGCTTGCTTTCATTGGGCTGCCTCGCTGGAACCATCCTCTCTTCACGTCCAAGCGTTTCGAGAAGTTCTCGGATGACGGCTTCTTCATGAGCATTGAGGCGCGCGATCCTAAGTTCTCACAGGAGGGCACAAAGTCCCTTCTTGAGAAGATTGGTGCCAAGAACATCGAACTCGTGGAGGACGATATTTAGCCTGCGGTCATGAAATATTTCTTCCTCAGTTACTTCTTCATCGCACTCATGGTTCTCGGGCTTGCCGGGACCCGAGGGAGCAAGAGCACACAGCCTCCTCTGGAAATATTCCCTGACATGGACCAACAGGCCAAGGTGAAGTATCAGGCAGCCAGCGGATTCTTTGCCGATGGGCTTGGATCTCGACTCCCAGTGGCGAACACCGTTCCAATGGGATTCGATCTCCCATCCAAACCAGCAGCAGACGGGGCCAAACCAGCAGTGTTTGGCTTCAGCAATGGCGTTGATTTCTATCACACCGGACGATCCAAGGAGGACAAGGACTACTATGGAGATGGGTTCCCTGCGGAACTCGAGCTGGATGCAGCGCTGCTTGAACGCGGTCAGCAACGATATGGCATCTATTGCGCGGTATGCCACGGCAGTTCCGGTGATGGCAAAGGTATCACATCGAAGTATGGCATTTTGACGGCCTTCAATTTCCAGCAACCCGGAGCAACAGACCCAGCGAATCCCACGTCGTATCGTCCAACGGGGGCAATCTTCGATACCATCACCAACGGCAAGGGTTTGATGGGACCCTACGGCGGCGTCATTCCTGTGCGCGACCGCTGGGCCATCATCGCCTACATCCGCACGCTTCAGGCTGCGGGCAAGGAGGCAGGAGTTCAGTAACGGTAAGCGTTTTCCGGCATGAGCGATCATCACGTCAGTTTCAAAGATCTGCCAGCAGGCGGTGAAAAATTCGAGCCAGCAAAGGCATCGAAGCTCATCGGACTGTTTGGGGCGCTTGGCGGCCTGGGCATTCTCGGCTCCATCTACTTCTTCATGAATTCGGCCACTCGGCCCGCATTCTCCTACAGTTGGCTGTTTGCGATCTTTTTCGCATTCACGTTCGTCTGCGGAGGCTGTTTCTGGATTCTACTTCACAATGCTTCGAATTCATCCTGGGGTGTTGTGATTCGTCGTCTGTTTGAAAACTTGGGAATGTTGGCGATCCCTTTGGGATTGCTTGCACTGCCTTTGCTATTTGAGCCGGTGAACAAGCACCTTTACGAGTGGATGAATCACCACCGCACAGCAGCTGCTCATGCTACGCACGATCACACGACTGTGGCCGAAGCTCTTCACCACATGGCTGAGGAGAATCCACATCTGCACCCATTGGTGGAAAAATTTGGTTATCTCAATAACAGCACATGGTTCAGTTGGAACGTTCGTTTCGTCGCGTATTTCCTCATCCTTGGATTCATTGCCTACAGCTTGAGGAAGAAATTCTTGACGCAGGAGCAAGACGGCTCAATCAAGCACACCATTAGCGCGAGGCAGTTTGCCTGTATCACCCTGTTCCCTTTCGCTCTGACTGTGACCTTTGCTGCCGTTGATTGGCTCATGAGCCTCGACTACCTCTGGTTCTCCACCATGTGGGGTGTCTATATTTTTGCGGGATGTGCGTGGTCTTCCATGGCAGTGATGTTGCTATTGGTCACGTATCTCCGTAGTCTCGGATACCTCCAGAAGGTAGTGACGATGGAGCACTACCACTTGATGGGAAAATTGCTCTTCGCTTTCACGGTCTTCTGGGCATACATCGCTTTCAGCCAATACTTCCTCATCTGGTATGCAAACATTCCGGAAGAGACTCGGTTTTACTTCATCCGAAATTCCGAAGGCTGGCGCTGGGTTAGCATTTTCATTGTCATTGGTCACTTCATCGGGCCGTTCGTAGTGCTGCTTTCTCAGCCCAGGAAGAAGAATCCGAAGGTTATTTGCGCAGTCGCATTGTGGGTCATCTTCATGCACTTGGTGGACATTTACTGGAATGTCGTTCCCGAACGCGCCCCATCGCTTGGAGTGGACTCTGTCTTAGTTGCGGGCGCATGGATAGGTGATGCCGTGGCTCTGTGTGCAGTGGTTGGAACTTTGGGCTATCTCTATCTCCGTGGCCTCGGAAGCAACAGCCTCTACGCTTGGCGTGACCCTCGTCTCATCGAGTCCATCAACGTGAAGAACTAATCGCGAACCATGTCTGACTCTCCTTCAAACAAACAAGCACCAGGATTCATCTGGCTCCTCGGGGTCTTTGCAGGCTTTGCAGTGCTTGGTTCGGTGCTCACCAAGGTATTCTCGGACGAGCGTCCAGATCCGCGGGCGGCTGAACGCTCTGCTAACCTCGCAGAGATCAGCAAGTCACAGAACGAAAAACTTGCCAAGATGGGTCTGGAGAAGGGCAAAAGTGCTGCTCGTCTTTCTAGCAGCCTCGAAACACTAAAAAAGCTGGCTCCATCCAAAAGCAATATGGTTGTGCCAGGTTCTCCCACCCAACTCAAGCAAGCCGCAACGCCAGCACCCGCCACGGCACCGGCTACCGTTGCACCAAGTCCCGCGAAGTAACTTTCCTTTATGCAGAACGAGGCTTCCACCGCCGAAATTAATGCTGATAACCTGCGCCGTGCGGCCATTGACCGCTCGGTGAAGGGGCCGGTGTTGTTCCTTTTCACCAATGCCGCGTTTTGGCTCATGGCCTCGACGTTCATGGGTTTCATTGCTGCAGTGAAATTGGTCTCACCAAGCTTCATGGACTGGGGATCATGGCTCACCTATGGCAGGCTTCAGCCAGCACACATGGATGCACTCGTTTATGGATGGGGTATCCAAGCTGGACTCGGCGTCGCCTTGTGGCTGATGGCCCGCCGCACCGCAGTGATTCTAAAGAGTGGACAAGGGACTCTGATCACGTTGGGCGTTCTTTGGAACGTAGCCGTCACGGTGGGAATCGTTGGCATTCTTGGCGGTGGAAGCCGTTCCATCGAATGGCTGGAGTTTCCACAGGGTGTTTGGCCAGTAATGTTGGGCATCTTTGTGGTTTACGCTTTCAAGATCGTGAACATGGCTGCCAAGCCGGAGCGGACCGAGGGCTTCATGGTTAGCACTTGGTATATTCTTGCCGCGTGCCTTTTCTTCCCTTGGCTTTTTATCACTGCAAATACGCTGCTTAACCACATGGAACTGGGAGCGCTGGGTGCGGCGATCAATTCCTGGTATGTTCATGGTGTGATCCTTCTTTTCTTTGTTCCTATAGGAGTAGGGTCCGCTTATTACTTCATTCCAAAGATTACAGGACAGCCTATTCACAGTGCTCAATTAGCACAGATGGGTTTCTGGATGCTAGTCATATTGGGCGGCTGGACGGGCATGCAGCGTTACATTGGCGGACCGCTTCCTGCATGGATGCCTTCAATCGGTGCCATGGCTGGAGTGTTGCTTCTGATTCCCGTGGGAGTGGTGGGACTGAATCACCATCTGACAACGTTGGGCCAGCATAGCCAAGTGGCCAGCAGCCCAACACTACGGTTTACCTTCTTTGGTGCGTTGTTCTACCCTGTCTCGGGACTCGTGCTAGCCCTTCTTTCGGCGTCATGGTCAGGAATGGCCCTCCAGTTCACTCATGCATGGTATGGCTACCAGATCGTTGCAGTGTATGGTTTCTTTAGCATGTGTGTTTTCGGTGCCATCTACTACATCGTGCCGCGTTTGGCGGTTTGTGAGTGGCTCAGCGTGCGACTAATTCGTAATCATTTCTGGTTCTCCGTTTACGGGATCGGAACCATCGTGGTGACGAGTGTCGTGGGAGGCATCCAGCACGGCGGCGGTCTGAACGATGTGGCTAACTGGAATAGCTCGTTCTGGGGTGTGGTGATGAATTCTCGTCCTTATATTTCTGCACGAGCCGTGGCCTGGGCCTTGATTTTGTGGTCCAACTTCTGGTTCTTGATTCACTTGATGTTGATGGTGGCGGGGCTTGGGCGTCGGAGTTCTGCTCCTACACTGCTGTCACACGACCATGAAGATCTGCCCGTCACTGAAGGAGCAAAGGCATGACTGAATTCCGCACATTCGTTATCAAACTCATCGTAGCATTCGGAGCGCCCTGGCTGCTGCTCATTTTGTGGCCCTCGATTTCGTATCAATCGCTCGCACCTATAGCCTACAATAAAGACAAGGGTGACGAGCTTGACGGGTCCTATATGTTCCCGATGAGCAGCGTCAACCACACGGGCGCTACCATATATGCACAGGAAGGATGTGCCCAGTGTCATTCGCAGATGATTCGTCCTGCGCAGATGGGTCTTGATGCCTGGAGGAAAGGTTGGGGACAGGATCAGTCTGACCGAGCAGCAGAGCCGACTCGTGCGACAACTTTGCGTGATTACGCTGGGGAGAAGTATGCCTTCTTGGGCGTGAGTCGCATCGGTCCCGATTTGGCGAATGCTGGCTATCGCTTTGAAAATTCAACTCAAGTGCATCTCCATCTCTATGCACCGAAGGCAGTGAATGAATGGTCCACGATGCCAAGTTACAAGCATCTGTATGTGGTTCGGAAGCAGCAGGGGCCTGAATCGTCAAAGGCCCTCCCATTGACTGGCACTCCGTATGCGCCCAAAGAAGGATTTGAGGTGGTGCCAACGCCAGAAGCTGAGCAACTCGCAGCTTACATCCTTTCATTGAAGCGTGATTATCCAATTCCTGGTAGCAAGGCTCTGGCAGCCACGCCTGCCAAAAAGTAGTTCCTGATCCGCGATTGCCCCATGAGCGACAAAAACTTGAACAACCCTGACACTAACGACCTTGATCGAATCCACGCTGCTGTGGTTCGTGAGAAGGCTGACCTTCCTGCGGCAGGGAGACCTGCACCCATGTGGGCGATTTTTGTCGGCTTATTGGTGGCAGTGATCGGTGGCGGCGAACTGGGCAACGCCTTGGGATATTTCAGCATCGAAAGTGCCCCAAAGCTGGGCATGATATCTGATCCACGCGCTTCTGTGGGTGGGGCAGGTGCTACACTCGATCCATTTGCCTTGGCAATGAAGAAGGGTGCCACCAGTTATGCCGTATGCGGAGGTTGCCACCAGGCAAGTGGAGCAGGAACTCCGGGGCAGTTTCCACCGCTGGCTGGCTCTGAAATTGTGCTTGCAGGAACAGAGCAGCTTACTCGGATCGCACTCCATGGCCTGACTGGACCTGTGACTGTGAAAGGCCAGAACTACAACATGCCCGGTGGCATGCCGCCTCAAGGTATTGCCATGAGCGATGGTGATATTGCTAACGTGCTGACATTCATCCGAAACACTTGGGGCAACAAAGGCTCGATGGTGACAAAGGAGATGGTGTCAAAAGTTCGCGAGGCAGAGAAGTCACGCACGACGCAATGGACCATGGCCGAGCTTGAGAAGCACGCGAAGGCAGACATAACAGGAGAAGTTCCGGCCGGACCTGGGGCTGCCGAACCCGCCGCAAATAAGTAACCAGTTTCCTGATTTGGGGCGGACTTGTTTGCCGCGCTGATCACAATCTTTATTTCAACCCCACAAGATCGACTTCGCATGAGCGCTACCACTCTGACCCACGATCACGCGCATGATGACCACGCGCACGATCACGCTCACCACGAGCCGGGCTGGCTATACAAGTATATCTTCTCGACTGACCACAAGGTCATCGGAGTTCAGTATGGTATCAGTGGACTGCTGTTCCTACTTTTCGGCTTCTTCTTGATGATGGTCATGCGCTGGACCATCGCTTATCCCGGAGTTCCACTTCCTGGGATTGAGTTCCTTAGTGGGCTTCCAGTGATTGGAGATGTAGTCACTCATTGGACTGAACGCTGGGCACCAGGCGGGATTGTAAGCCCAGACCTATACAATATGTTTGGTGCGATGCATGGCACCATCATGGTGTTCATGGGTATTGTGCCCCTTGGATTCGCTGCCTTTGGCAATTATGTGATGCCTCTTCAAATCGGTGCAATTGACATGGCGTTTCCGAAGCTGAACGCATGGTCGTTCTGGCTCTTTTTCATTGGCGGAATGCTGATGATGGCCAGTTTCTTCCTTCCCACGGGAGCAGCTCAGACGGGTTGGACGAACTACAGTCCGCTGGCCACTACGACGCACTACATCGTCAAAAACACTTGGCTAACTGGACAGACATGGTGGTTGGCAGCCATGGTTTTTGTTATCTCCTCTTCGCTTCTGGGTTCAGTCAACTTCATCACGACTTTGCTCAATTTGAGAGTGCGCGGGATGACTTTCTTCCGTTTGCCATTCTTCTGCTGGGCCATGTTGGTGACCAGCTTCCTTCTTTTGCTCGCCTTCCCACCTCTTGAAGTGGCTGCGATCCTTCAGCTTTTTGACCGTGTTTTCGGTTCGAGTTTCTTCCTTCCAACAGGACTGATTCAGGGGGGCAAGCTCCTGGACATCTCTGGTGGCGGTAGTCCCTTGCTCTATCAGCATCTCTTCTGGTTCCTTGCTCACCCTGAAGTTTACGTGCTCATCCTTCCAGCCTTCGCGATCATCTCCGATGTGATTCCTTGCAATGCTCGTCGCCCTCTTTGGGGATATAAGATGATGGTCTATTCGGCCCTAACTCTGGGTTTCCTCAGTTTCCTGGTGTGGGCACATCACATGTATCTCACAGGCATGGGGACAACGATGGCCACATACTTCCAGATTACCACGGTGCTGATCTCGGTCCCGTCGGTCATCCTCCTGACCTGTCTCATGATTTCGCTTTGGGGTGGATCGATCCGATTCAACACCCAGATGCTATTCGCGTCGGCATTCCTCCCGATGTTCGGAATTGGTGGCCTCACGGGATTGCCTTTGGCGTTCAGCTTCATCGATCTGCACCTGCACGATACATACTACGTCATTGGACACTTCCATTATGTAGTCGCTCCAGGAACGATCTTTGCATTGTTTGCAGGGGTATATCACTGGTTCCCGAAGGTCACAGGCCGATTCATGAATGACACATTGGGTAAACTTCATTTCTGGCCTTCACTGCTTTTCATGAACGTCATCTTCGGACCCATGTTCGTGCAGGGTTTTGCAGGATTCCATCGCCGTTGGTATGATGGAGGAAAGGCTTTTGAATCGACAACACAGGACCTTCTTTGGACCAACGAATTGATCTCGTTTGGCGCATGGGGTCTGGCTATTTCTCAGGTGCCGTTCATCGTGAATCTCTGGCTCAGCATCAAGGGAGGAAAGAAAGTCACCAACGACAATCCTTGGGGTGCCACTACACTTGAGTGGTGCACGCCAACGCCTCCTGGGCATGGCAATTTCCTCTCAGAGCCGGTGACCTATCGTGGCCCATATGAATACAGCGTTCCTGGTCATGATTCTGACTTCACGCCTCAATTTGACGGACAGGCCCCTGGAGCGAGTGCGCCTGCCGCAACGCCGCCTGTTGCTTCCCACCACTAACCGTTTTCTCAGAGCACATGGAGATTCCTTACACAGTAACTGCCCGTCCTGACACGGGACTATGGAACGCAAAGATTGGCGTCTGGTTGTTCCTAGCCTCCGAAGTCATGCTCTTCGGTGGTTTGTTTTCATCTTATATCTTCCTTCGTTTAGGCGCTGATTATTTCTGGCCGATTCATGAACTGAACGTCAAGATGGGCTGCTTCAACACGGCGGTTCTGATTGGTTCATCCGTGACAATTGTGATGGCTTGGGCAGGCGTGAAGATGCGGAACTACAAAATGTATTTCTGGAATCTCTTGATCACGATTCTCTGCGCGTTCCTGTTTTTGTCGGTTAAATTCTTCGAATACAAAGCCAAGATTGAGCACTACGGCGTAGTGCTGAAAGATGGAACTATTCTTCTGGGTCATCAGCCTGAAGAGGGCTACCGCTACAAGTTCAACGCCGATGCGGTGACTCTGAATTTTAAGGAAGCCGATCCTGCATATTTCATGCGTTACGCCACGAAGGCATTTGCCGAGCATGGTGGTGCGCACGATGAGCATGGCGGCGCAGCAACTCCGACTCTCCCGATTGAGGGCGTCAAGTTTAAGACGGAAGATGGTAAGGTCACGACGCTGGCAACAAATGATTTCTTGTCTCTGAAAGCAGCTGCCAAAGAGGCGAAGAAGGACAGTGTGAAGCTAACTCCTGTTGAGCCGATTGGGTTCAACGTGCAGCTTCTACCTCAGCGTCTCGCAAGCCATTCGGACAAGACCTTGGCGTTTCTCGATGGAACAGTCGTTGAGGGCAAGATGGTGAGCGACAAGATGGAGTTGCATGTGGATGTGATCGACACACGAGCTGCGCCCGATGCTGACAAGTCCATGGCTTGGGCAATCATGAAGGACGCAGGCTGGAAGCACGCGTTTGATGAAGCGCGTGAGGAACACCTCAAGAAATTCAAGGAGTCGCATCCAGGCGACGACCCAATGAAAAGTGACCATTACCTTCGCGAGGCACTTCGATTTGAGATCCACGGTGAAACGCCAGCCGCTCACGAAGCCAATCATAAGCAAGGCCTCGGGTTTTTCCATGACATGCCCTGGGCAGAGCATCATTATCCGACTGTTCAAATTGAAGCCAAAGACATTCAGCGGTGGTCGAATTTCCTTCCGAAATGGAACACCTACTACGCCATTTATTTCACCATCACGGGTCTCCATGGGGCGCATGTTTTGGCTGGGGCTCTCGTCATGCTTTACTTCCTGGTGTTCAACAGCCGCTGGTTTAAAACCGACCCTGAGCATCTCGCCAATCGAGTGGAAACAGGGGGCCTTTTCTGGCACTTTGTGGACCTTGTCTGGATTTTCCTTTTCCCGCTCCTTTACCTCCTCTAACGCCCACTCATCATGGCAAACTCACCCGAAGAAGTCGCCAAGCACGTCAAAACCTACCTGAAAGTAGGTATAGCATTGCTTTTTCTCACTGCTGTGACGGTGTGGCTTTCATATGTGGACTTCGGCACCCATAGCCGGAATATGACAATTGGCCTCGCGGTTGCTACGTTCAAGACCAGCCTCGTTGTCCTTATTTTCATGCACATGAACCACGAGCGCCCGCTCATCTACAAGTTCATGCTTTTCTCGATGCTTCTTTTGGGCGTCATGTTCACCCTCTTCGTGTTTGTTCGAGATGATGGCTTGTTGCTCAAGGGTTACGAGGCCGTTTTCGGAAAGCACTAGACCGTTTCTCTTCCCATGTCGCTCAAGGGTTTCCATGTGATATTCATCGTGCTGGCAGTGGCCTGCGCGTTCGGATTCTATGCATGGACACGTTTTGAGAATGAAGCTGCCGCAACCATGGGTGTCACAGGACTCGGACAAGGCAGCGGGGTGGTCGGCATCTTGCTGCTGATTTATGGCGTTTGGTTTGTGGTGAAGAAATCGCGTTCCATCATTGTTTGACCAGCCATGCACCTCCTCAGTTTAACTGCTTGTCCGACTTGCCGCATTGATCCTGGACAGTCTGCGTTTGTCGCAGAGCAGAACATGCTGGCGTTCATGCTGACGCTGACCATGACGATGCTTGGCATCATTGTTCTGATTGCTCTGAACTTCGCCCGCAAAGCACGTCGCGCTGCGGTGGCTAGCCCAAACCTTCCAGTCTCCTGATTCTGTTTCCCATGAGCGTATCTTCTCTACTCAATCTCTTTGGTCTCCCCGAACTGGCTTCCGAGCACGGTGAACTGGTGGACCACATGAATGGCTTCGTTCATTGGTTCATGCTCGTTCTGTTTGTCGGATGGAGTTTGTTCCTGATTTATGTGTTCTACCGCTTCAATTCGAAGCGCAATCCCAGAGCCGACTATCATGGCGTCCGTGGTCATGCCACGACTCACATTGAAATCGGCGTGTGTATCGTGGAGGCCATCCTTTTGATTGGTTTTGCTTTCCCTCTCTGGGCGCGTCAAGCGGACGAGTTTCCTACCGGCCCTGATGTGGTAAAGCTGCGCGCTGTGGGTGAGCAGTTCCTTTGGACCTTCCACTATGCTGGTAACGACGGAGTGCTGGGGGGGATCAATCCCATGCTCACGACTTCGACCAATACCATCGGACGCGATTCGAACGATCCGAATGGGAAAGATGATTTCCTCAGCGGAGGCGTGATGCGAATTCCAGTCGGTCGGCCCTGCATCGTTGATGTTCGTTCCAAGGATGTGATTCATAATCTGGCCT